>NZ_JAUBPO010000056.1:0-49342 GCF_036700785.1 Microcoleus sp. S28C3
CTGTAGGAGTGAAAATTGTCATCTCACACTTTTTTGATTATAACCGATAAGTCATCAACTTATTTATTTTTCATTCCTTACGTGAAGTTGGCAAGAAGGGCTTTGAAAGTGGAGGATTAAGGTTAAATTGATTTACTGGTTCCCAGGCTCTGCCTGGTAACACAGATCCGGAGGCTCTGCCTCCAATTTTCCTCCGCAAGCGAGGCAGAGCCTCTTGACATCGATTCCCAGGCAGAGCCTGGGAACCAGTTAAAGGAGGAGAAGATGATTTATTTGTTAGCGTTTTGGGTAAATAGGTATATGTCGTCTCGCTGATATTTTAGTTGAAATTGAGGAGTGTTTTTTAGTTGAGTTACTAAGTTATTAACAAAATCTCGATCGCTCATCCAGCCAGGATATCTGAGGTTCAGCAATACATAATCAAATTCTGCGAGATTGGCCGGCGGCTCGTTAGCCAAAGTTATTTTGACTACAGGGCGGTGCGCTAAGTGCGGAGCAATCTGAGCATTTGTTAAAACACTGCCTTTGGTTTCAACAAGAGAAATTGCCTCTTTTGTAGCTGGCAAAGTGTCGAGCCCATTTAAATAAATAGTCCAGAAATAGCCGTATTTTGCTAAAGCTAAGAAAGCAATCAACGACCAAATTACAATGACTCTAGGCAATGGATAATTAGGAAGTGGCAATCTATCAAATATTGTCTTTCCTTTTTGCTGATTGCTATCTGCTAAACTGGAAATTACGGCAACCAACAAAAACGGCAATATCGGCACAGAATATTGATGAATTAAATCCCGCTGAGCGGGGATATCGGAAAGAATATTCATCGCCAACATCGGCACAGCACTAATTAAAGATGACAGATGACGCGGAGACAGCCACCAAATTATAGGTAATACCAATAAAGCTAAATATTCAAAAGTATCTAAAGAAAACAAACGCCCTAAAACTAGATTGGGTTTCACTATTAAATTAATAGCAATTTCCAAAACCGAGTTTCCCAAATATTGATATCGCCCGATTCCCGCGTGTTCTCTTCCCTGATTAAAATACGGTATAACTGCCTGAGTAGCTACCAGGAACCAACCCGCGCCTAGAAATAGAGCTATGAGCCCACAATTGCGTTTTTTGTCAAAACACAACAGCCACAAACCCATCGCAGCCACAGTTAAAGATAGCACGGCTTTGCAGCTCAAAACTAATACAATAGCAGCACAAAACCACAAGGTTTTATTCAGCCTCGCGGCTAAGATTGCTGCTAGCAGTGCTGGCAAAGCAATTACTTCTGGGTGGAAGTCGAAGAGATTGACATTAAATACTGCGGGATAAAGCAGATATACGGCTGAAATTGCAATTGCTTTTCGTTCGTTTAATCCCGCTTGACGTGCCAAACTCCAAGTCGGCCAAGCGCCTAAAGCTAGGGAAACAGCTTGCACTAAAAAAAGCCAGTGAACATCTGGATATATTTTGTAAAGTAAAGCTAGTGGATAGAAAATAAAAGCGGCGTGATCGCCCCAAATATTTATTGCCATTAAAGAGGAAAATGGCCTTTGATTTTGGGAGATTAAATAAATTGCTTGGTCAAAAATTGCTAAGTCGAATGCAGTTGACTGAAACAAAGCGTGCCGCGCGCTGCTGGCGGTAAATAAGACTATCGTTGTCACGACAATTATTAAAAATACTGGATGAGATTTTAGGGATTTTAAAGTTAGCATTTTATTGGTTTAATCAGCGATTCGTTTAAATAGCCGAACTTCGTTCTTTTGATAAGTTAAGTTAAAATCTGGAGAGTTTTTAAGTTGATTTGCTAAGGTATCACCAATTTTTTCAGTATCAGGCCAGGGATGGCGCAGGTTTAATAATATGTATTGAAATTCAGCTAAATTTGTTTGGGGCGAAATTTGTGAAAGCAATTTTACTATTGGGCGGTGGGCAAAGTGAGGGGCAAGTCTATTATCTGTTAAAATACTGCTTTGAGGTTGAACTTGTGCGACTGCTTCGCGTGTAGCTTGCCAGGTATCTAGTCTATTTAGGTACAGATAAAAATCTTTATATTCGCCCAGAAATAGGAAAATTATTAACGACCAAATTATCATGATTCTCGGCAATTGAATTCCTAGCCGGAGTTGATGAAGTCGGAAATTCTTAAAGGGTAAATTTGCCAATTTGCTATAGGGAAATTTTGGCAAATTTACAGATGTTAAAAACTGTTGGTTATTTGCTTTATCCTCTTCCTTGTTTTCTCTTATTTCTTCTCTCTTCCTTGTTTCTTCCTTCGCGATAGCTGCTAACAATAAAAAGGGAATTACAGGCACTGAATACTGATAGGCTAAGCTGCGTTGAAATTGCAAGTCAGAGAGGATATTGATCAGCAGGGTAGGGATGGCAGGAATTAGCGCTGTTAAATATTGTAGGCGTAGTTTGCGCGAGAATGGTAATAGCAGCCAAATCACAGGTAAGGTGAGGAGAAATAAATATTTTAATGTATCGAATGAAAGGATTTTGCCTAATACTAACTGTGGTTTTAATATGAGATTGATGATGATTTCTAGTACGGATTTGCCTAAATAGCTGTAGCGCCCGACTCCAGCGACTTCGCTGCCGCTAAAGAAGGGGATGATTTTCTGGGAAGCTATCAAAAACCAAGCTGCACCGAGCAAAAGTGCGATCGCCCCGCACCGTTGCTTTTTTTCGCAAAAAAACAGCCATAAACCAATAGCAGCAACGGTTATGGACAAAACCGCCTTGCAACTCAAAATTAACAGAATAGCGGTACAAAACCACACAATTTTATTTAAACGCGCCGCCAAAATTGCTGCCAAAAGTGCGGGTAAAGCGATTACTTCCGGGTGAAAATCAAACAAATTGATGTTAAATACCACCGGATAGAGCAAATAAATCAATGCGATGGCACGGGATTGTTCTTGATTTAAACCGGCCAAACGCGCTAAACTCCAGCTAGGCCAAGCGCCCAGGGATAAAGCAACTGCTTGTACCAACAGCAGCCAATGCACATCCGGGTAGATTTTGTAAAGCAAAGCTAGCGGATAATAGATTACCGCTGCATGATCGCCCAAAATATGAATGCCCATTAAAGAAGAAAAAGGCGTTTGGTTTTGGCCGATCAAGTAAATTGCTTGGTCAAAAATTCCCAAATCGAAAGCAGTTGATTGGAATAAAGCGTGCCGTAAACTGCTACACAAAAAGAAGATTGCCGCAGCAGTAGCGATCGCCCAAACCAAACTCGACGGTAGCTGCGATCGACCTTCCTCTATATTTTCGGCGATAGAGACACTGATGTCCTCACTAGAATCAGGAAAATTTTCCCTATTCTGCATGAAATCTGGCACTAACTGACCACTCAAAATATGATTACCTCGAATGTGCTTTCCACGCAATAGTTAACCGCTAATTTTAATCCCCGCAATCGTAATATTAGAATAGCCCACAAAACATTAAACAATTGTGAAAGCAATAACTCTTCTCGGCTCCACAGGCTCCATCGGCACTCAGACTCTGGATATTGTAGCTCAATACCCCGAGCAATTTCGGATTGTCGGGTTAACCGCCGGACAAAATGTAACGTTGCTGGCCCAGCAAATTCGCCAGTTTAGACCGGAAATTGTCGCGATTTGCGACGAAGATAAATTGCTGGAATTGAAGGACGCGATCGCAGATCTCGACCCTCAACCTATTTTACTTGCGGGCGAGTCAGGCGTTGTCGAAGTTGCCAAATATGGCGACGCTCAAGCCGTCGTCACCGGCATAGTTGGCTGTGCCGGTTTGCTGCCAACAATTGCGGCTATCAAAGCAGGTAAAGATATCGCCTTAGCGAATAAAGAAACATTAATCGCAGGGGGCCCCGTTGTCAACCCCCTCATCGAAAAATACGGCGTTAAAATATTGCCTGCTGACTCGGAACATTCGGCTATTTTTCAATGCCTCCAAGGTGTTCGGGTTGGCGGGTTGCGGCGAATTATTCTCACAGCTTCGGGGGGTTCTTTTCGAGATTTGCCGATCGAGAAATTAGCAGGAGTAACAGTAGCCGATGCTTTGAAACATCCAAATTGGTCGATGGGGCAGAAAATTACAATTGATTCTGCTACTTTGATGAATAAAGGATTAGAAGTAATCGAGGCTCATTACTTGTTCGGGATGGATTATGAGGACATTGATATTGTCATCCATCCTCAGAGCATAATTCACTCGTTAATTGAGCTGCAAGATACATCGGTTTTGGCGCAATTGGGCTGGCCGGATATGCGATTGCCGCTGCTTTACGCTTTGTCTTGGCCGGAGCGAATTCATACAGATTGGGAACGGCTGGATTTGGTAAAAGCTGGGGATTTGACTTTCCGAGAACCCGACCACGAAAAGTATCCTTGTATGCAGTTGGCTTATGCAGCGGGACGTGCGGGCGGTTCGATGCCTGCGGTGCTGAATGCGGCCAACGAACAGGCGGTAGCCCTGTTTTTGGAGGAGAAGATTCAGTTTTTGGATATTCCGAAGTTGATTGAGAAAGCCTGCGACAAACATCAAGCCGATAACTGTGAAAGTCCTGCTTTAGACGATATTTTGGAGGCGGATCGGTGGGCGCGGCAGGAAGTTTTGGCAGATAGTATAGAATTGGGCGATCGTATTCTTTCGGTTCGGTAATTGTATCAGCAGACTTGCACTTACCCACAAGTCCGCTGGGGAATTAATACCCCGTCTCATAGCTAAAATTGGTTGAAATTGAGATATTGCACCATTCTCAATAAGCCTTTTAGGAACAGGCAAGATGCCTGTTCCACAAGAAAATTCACTCTTTGTGGAACAGGCATCTTGCCTGTTGCTGACAATGGTGCAAGATGTGAGTTGAAACCGACTGCCCAACTTTAATAAATATTCAGTTTTATTTCAGAGGACTTTAGCTATGAGACACGGGTTTCCCCCCCTGACGGACTATGCCAAAAAGTGCAAAATATCGCCCAAACCATGTTAAAAGTTGACCGGATGTTAGCCTTTTATAGACTAACTCCGAACTTTTGCCGCCAAATCAGCCGCACTCATCTTTTCGTACATTTCAAAAGGTTGGTGAATCCAAGGATTGTCAGCCAAATAATCTACATAATAATCCGGCTTTGCAACAGAACAAGCCTTGTACCAGAGTACAGCAGTCCGAATTTCCTGAATATCCTCGCCGTAGCGACTCTTCAGCCAAGCGATTCCTTGCTCCAAACTAATTCCCGAATCCACCAAATCGTCAATCAGGAGAATGCGGCTGCCCAAATTATCGCCCACCATTGTCAAATCGCGGGCAAACTCGATCGCACCCCGGACTTTTCCCTCGGCCCCACCATAGGACGAGGCAGCTAAAATGGCCAGAGGTTTGTCGAAAATCCGCGACAGAGTATCTCCAACCCGCAGCCCTCCCCTCGCCAGACAGACAATTCGATCGAATTTCCACTGAGATTCTTCAATTTTTACAGCCAAATCCTCAATTTTCCGATGGTACTCAGCCCAAGAAACGTAAAGGTTACTCATTCCTAATATTATTGAAATATCAAAGGTATTATTAATTATTTTGGGGAAAATGACATGGATGCAGAGGAACTTCTCAGACGGTATGCAGCCGGAGAACGGGTTTTTCACAAAGTAGACCTGAGCGGTGCTCATATGTCAAGGACAAATTTGCGCGATATAGACCTGAGTCACGCTAATTTAAAAGGTGCAAATTCGCTCGGCCTCACCCTCTACAGAGCTAATCTGTATCAAGCAGATATCAGCCAAGCCAACCTCTCTCAAGCCAACCTCATGTCCGCTAATTTTGGCGAATGCGAGGCGGTGGGAGCGAACTTGAGCGGAGCCATCTTGCGGAGTGTCGTCTTCAGCGGGGCCGATTTAACGGGGGCGAGTCTCAGGGGTGCAGACATGAGAGATGCAAACCTTCAGGGGGCAATTTTGATTCAAGTTTATGCAGTTAACGCTAACTTGCAAGGTGCAAACTTGACAGAAGTAAAGCTTTGCGGAATCAACCTGAGCAAAGCCAATTTAACCGATGCGAACTTAACACAAGCTGACCTCAGCCGTGCTAACCTAACTCAAGCAAATCTGAGTTGGGCAAATTTAACGGAAGCAAATCTGGAAAAAGCTGATTTGAAGGGAGCCGATTTGAGCGGAGCTAACTTGAGCTGTGCAAATCTCCATCAAGCAAATTTGAGCGGAGTTTCCCTTAAGGGAGCAAATCTCCGGGGAGCAAACTTGCATCAAGCTTCTTTGCGCGGGACAAATTTGGATGAAGCGAATCTGAGAGAGGCCATGATGCCTGACGGCACAATCTCTGACTAATAAGCTGAGAAAATAGAAGTTAAAACAGCAGGGTGCCTGTTGCGCACCCTACATTTATGCTAATGCCTGATTTTTTTAAGGGATTTAATTCTGCCTTCAAGTGACAGTGCATTTAAAGAGTAGTGGCAAAAAATTTAGAACCGAGTTTAATCTACAACTTTCAGCCAGCCGCGGCGAACTGCGTGGAGCAAGCGGTTGATGGCTGTTTGATCTTCTTCGGTAAGACTGTCATTTAACAGCGCTGTCTTGAGCTGTTGTCGGTGAGTGGGAGTCAGCAGACCAGAGTGATATACCTGAAAGACTAGCTCTGCAATAGTAAATTGAGGTAAAAGCGTTTGGGTTGTCATCATGTGTTTGTTTTTTGAACTCACTCTTGACAGTATTGACTGATTTCCCCAATGTTTATGTGATTTAACTACGCAATTATATGTGATCGATTCGCTCTTAATTGGTGATTTGTGTCAGCCTGATTTGGGGATCGGATGTTTTCTCGCTCGCCCTGCAACTCGAAACACAAACTCCGTCCCGATTTCTCGCTTTTGGCCAATCCCAAATCTATACTTGTTGTCAAGAAACTCTGACAAATAAATTAATATTTATCTATTATCTAGATGATTAATGACGGCTAATTAATGACTGCTAACTAAATCGATCGACTTAATTAAATCTAAAAGTTTTACGCTGTTGAGACATCTGCCTTTGGTTACATTTACCGAAGGTCTTGGCGTGGGTTTTTTTCCGTGGATATACTTAATACAGCAGATTCCAGGCAAATAGAGTACACCTTAATCCCAAGCACTTACCAAAATAGTTGACAAACCCTTGCAACCCTACTCCATAAACCTGAAAATTGCTGTAACTGCTGACTACAGGCTACTGACTGCTGACTGCTTCAGATCAAAAATCCCGGCTTCTTTAAGAAACCGGGTTCGAGCTTTTCGATCGCAGTACAACTTTTTTTGGAGAGGGTTAATGCAGCGACCTGCTCACGAAAATCTTATTGTTGGCAAAGCTTGACAGGAGAAAAAGTAGAAATACTCATCTCAACTTCTTTTGTGAGAGGACTAATCGGAAATCCTGACCCATCCGCGGCGGATGGCGTGAAGCAGGCGGTTGACTGCATCTCGGGCATCTTCGCTGAGAGCGCTTTCGCAGAGTGCGGGCAGTCCGTGGCTTTGAGTGCGAGTCAGATTGCCTGAACGGGTGACTTGATAGAACAGTTCAGCGATCGCGCGATCGGATTTTAAAGTCAGAGCTTGCATGAAATATCGTTGAACTCGACTATTGTAGTATCGAGGATTTGAGAAAAGAGTAGGGTGATAGCAGTCGGCTAAGCTGTGCGATCGTTCTTAGCTCCATTTGTGACCGAAGTCTGCGAGTATACGTGAGTTAAATCACAGATAACCAAAAACCTCGATCGCATAACCTGTCATTGCGGTGGTAGCCTCAAGGTTTGACTAAACCTCGAAAACTCCTGATCGCAAGACTTTTAGCCCCCAGCGCCGCTGCACAGCGGGAGTGCGTCCCCTCTACATCCCAGGCTCTGGACTCGGAGAACTGTCAAACTTTGGGTTTTAGACACTTGCAGCTTGCATCACAGGGTCTAAAGTTGCGATCGGCGAGCCACACCCTGAGATACAATATTTATAAATACTTCTATCCCATCTCTAGGCAGGCAAGTAAAAAAATGATAATGATTAGCTACTTTTCGATTGCCTTAATCGTTTTTATTGTTTGGTTCAAAAGTTTTTGGAATGATACTGCGACATCTAAAAAAGACGTGATCTCTTGGATAGCATTAATATTCGGCCCTCTGTTTTGGCCTGTTGTTCTGCCCCTATCCCTTTTGCAAATTACCAGCAAAAAGTCTGTTGTAAAAACAGCTCAATGCGATCAAGAATTATAATAATTTGTGGAAGTAACTGGCTTAAACAAAGTCGGTTATCTCGTCCTAAACGATCCGGCTTGCATCGCTCCTCGCAGCGAGTAAATCATCTTGTTTGATGGTAAAAAAAATGCAGTTATAAGGTAGAATTCAATAAAAATCCTGAATCCTAAAACAGTATTTTTTTACCGCTCCAAATTCTGCCTTCTGCTTTTCGCTCCCGCCCAAAAACGGATACAAGTTTCCGAGAGTAGTCGCCAGCCGACCAAAATTTTAGACTCTTGTTCAAGCTCCCAGATTCATCTGTGGAGTAAATCTAAAATCTCAAATCGTTCGACGGAGCGCGACTCCACTGCTCTCTCGCCTAACGTCTCATGGCAAAGTATCAAATCGACTGACGCGTACTTTTCTTCTGTAACATCGTGATTTAATGGTGTCGCTGAGTCAAAATTGTCAGACACAAATAGTCGGACAGCGACCGCAACATTTTTTACTCAAAGATTATCTGCCAGCTCAACCAAGCTCAAAATTAATCTGCAATGTAACACGGCCTGTTGCTGGCAAAACTATAACTTCAGACATATTTTCGCCTTCCGCTGACCCACTTAAGAATTTTTATTACTTCCGGCCACTGCGCACCATTAATCGAATTTGGTAAAATCCTTGGTTAGCCTTAAAAAAAGCTAGACACCTTGCCCTGTAACCTTTTACAGCTCTATTTTTTAAAAGTGTAGCAGCTCTCACAAGCAAATTGTAGAGTTCGTTTGCGCCTAAATTGCCTAACTCTTACCGCAGTTAGATAGACAATTAAAAGCAGAGACTGCAATATGAAATAGGCAACAACTGTTTCAAATCTCAACTACGATTTATTTTGGGCGATCGGGCATGACGAATGTATAACGCGAGCAAGCGGAATTTTTAGAGGTGCTGGATTTTTGGGTTTGGGAACTTCTCAAAAAAAAGTGCCGTCCCTGTATCCACATTCGCTATTTGCATAAAAAGTAGGAGTAAAAATGAACGAAGTGTCTGAGAAACCAATTTATAGAATTCTTAATCTAGTGTCGCTGCTAGCGCTGAGCTACTATGCAGCTACTTCCATAAATTATATGTTCGAGAGCGACGCTCACATCTACAGGTACGACAGCCAGAGCAATTCCAACGCGCCAACAGCGCAACTAGAAGCACACCATCGGAATAAATAGTAGAGCTTTTCTATGAATGCCGAAGCAAATTTCCTGGAAATCGCTAATTGTTAATTAGCGGCTCGAAGTTAACAATTAGCAATAATTTTTTTTGTGATAAGTTAATATTTTTACTTACAGCTATTTGCCATCAAAGATACTACAAAAATTAACTATCTATTTGGCTGTAAAAATAGACCACAGCGATGAAAACAGTTTAAAGCACTTTCATCATTAATAGCATTAAGAGCTTTAGTGATCGCTTCATCAAGAACATTTGAAGTTTGAGCTGCTTCAGAACCGAGAATTACTTTAATTTTTGACCAACATAACTCGATGGAAAATAAATTCGGCGAGTAGGGAGATAAGCATTTCACTTGAACTCCGACAGATTGAATCAAACTTTCCACGGCTTAGACATGATGAACAGGTAAATTATCCATCACTACAATTGCGTCAACCCATAACGGCGTTGAATATATTGATAATGATCGAGGAAAAACAGGGAAATATCTTTGATCTGGTGCTTGAGATAAAAAAGCAACAAACTAATTGAAAGTTGCAACATCTCTTGAGACTTGCAATAACATAAGGTCTTGCGATGTAACCCGCGCCAGATAATGTCTTAATCTCGTGTTGTCTCCTTCCACCCTTGTCATATAAGTCTTGCAAACAATATGGTCTTCAGAGTTGATATATTTTGGGTAAACACAATAGTCCTCAGTGACCCAGAAATAGCAAGACCAATTTTTACTCATCCTCCACAAAGCAACAAAAGTGTCACTGCTGCTATCCCCTAACGTCCAAGCAAGAATGCCTTCAGCAAAATGATTGACTGGTGTCTATACAAGGATATTGTTGTTTTTGAGCCAACAAATGTCTGGATTTCGTCGATTTCTCCTACTTCTGGTATGGTTTCAACTGCCTCAGTTTCAGGTAATGGTTCCCCTGTTTCTTTGACCCAGTTGATGACACTATTGTGGCTGATAGCATTACAACGCTCAATTTGTCTCGCGCCCCATGCCATTACAGTATATGAGAGGAGCAAATTTGTTTGGCATCCTCGGAATATCCACGCTGACTATAGGTTTCGACAAACTGGCGATTGCATTGCTTACATCGATAGCACTCTTTTCCGTATCGATGTCCATTTTTAACTACATCTTCACCGTTGCATTTTGGGCATTGCATTTTTGAACTTTGAACAACTTTGCCTTTATTATGCCACTTCCTATTTTTAAATATAGTTATGAATATATGCAACGCCGCATATTTTTCTGTTTGACAGTGTGTCCCGAACCAAGAGACAATTAATACCATTTGAGATTTGAGATTTGAGGTTTTAGATGGGGAAGGATTGATGACGGAGTTTAGAGTTTACCGGCAGTTGCATTCTGTTTATAAACTGGTACAAGATGCGCAGCAGTTTCTTCTCAGCTTTGACCCCGCCCAAAAACGGATACCAGTTTCCGACAGGAGTCGCCAGCAGCCCAAAATTTTAGATCTTTGTTCAACCTCCCAGATTCATCTGTGGAGTAAATCTCAAATCTCAAATCTCAAATTTAAAATCGACTGACAGTACCGTCACCACTCTACCGGCCTACCGTTCATCTCAACTTCCCAACACAAGCGCTGCATTGTCAGATTGTCGGGATGGATGCGGCTCATGGCTGTAATGACCTATTTGGGTTGAAAAACCGGGTTTTTTAGCCAAAATCCTGGGTTGAGTGCGGGGGATTTCGGTGGAAAAATTAAGGTGATGAGCCTCAAGAGTCCGTCGGGGATTGTGTTGGGACGCACTTTTGATTGAATGCGGCCTCCAGCGTACGCGGGCTTGCTTTGAAAGCTAGCTAAAAAATTTTGATTTCTGGGGAACTATTGGCGAAAATCAAAAGTCTGGTCAACTACAGTGTACTTAAAAGTCGCAACTCAGTTCCAGCCCGATTGCGGGCGATCGAACTTCCCGGCGATCGACAGTGCCAAGAAGGGCCCGGTGCGATTTCTCGATCTTGAGAGCATACTCCGATTAAAAATGGTTTATGTGTATTTCCCGGCTATTGTTTTAAAAATGACTAGCCGCATCGAAGCTCAGTATGGTACACTCACAAACGTTTAGTTGAAATATTTTGGTGTTAGAGGAGGGAGGGAGTGGTGGAGTCGAGAGTCCACAGCAGGAAACAACCGATATTTGCTGCTCAAGGAATACAGGATTCAACTTGCGATCCCGACCTCCTTACGGACAATTTAAATTACATGACAACTTATGGCAGCCGGGTCAATTAGGGTCTCAACCAATGTCCGGTTTCGTTGGCTAAAAGCTTCAAAAAAAATAGTTGTACTCATTTGAAAAATAGGGTGCTGCTCCACCCGAATTTACGCCTGTGGACAAGTAGGAGCCGACTCCCTTGGTAGAAGCAGGAAGCAGACCCTCTAGAAACTACTTCTAGTTGAATGGTGGAGCTTAAATAAGCTTAGCCAGGTTTTGTATAGCAGAGAAAAGTGTATTGTAGAAAAATGGTTCATCCTTTAGGAGGAGTGTAAATGACACAGGTAACTAATCCAACAACACCAGTATCTTCAAACCCGGGACCGGGCGGTGGCGCTAACATTATCGGCACCCAGGAGAGTAACAGGTTAAACGGCACCGCCCAAGGCGATATCATCCTGACTTTTGGGGCCAACGATTTGGTCGCTGGTGGCGGTGGCAACGACCTGATTATTACCGGCGGCGGCAATGACACTGTCGGCGGCGGCGACGGCAACGATACCATCCTTTCAGGCAGCGGCGCCGATGTGGTAGCTGGTGGCACCGGCGATGACGTGATCTTTGCCGGTAAAGGTGATGACCTCGTAGACGGCGGTGATGGCAATGACCTGATTTCTGGAGACAGAGGCAACGACACCGTACTCGGCGGCTCTGGGAGCGATACAGTCTATGGCGGCCAAGGCAACGATGTTGTCGGCGGCGGCGACGGCAACGACAGCCTGTTCGGCGGTAAAGATAACGATACTGTCGATGGTGGCTCTGGCAATGACTTTATCTCTGGCGACAGAGGAAGTGATGTCCTGACGGGCGGTGCTGGCAGCGATACGTTCTACTTCTTCTCCAGCGGTGGCGATTATGGCGTAGACACGATCACTGACTTTACCCCAGGCGAAGATAAGATCCGCTTGAAGCAGGGCGGTGTGTTCTCTGGTTTGGGCAGCAGCTTCGATGCCACCGAGTTTGTAGTCGTTTCTGGTTTCAACGCAGCCAGCCCAGGAGCAGGCACGACGAACAAGTTGGTCTACGACCCAACAAGCGGTGCGTTGTACTTCAACGGCAGCAACGGAGTGCTAACTGTTGCTCAGTTGCAGACTGGTCTGACAATTACCTCGAACAGCTTCGAGTTGTTCTAAAACAAGTGGCAGTTGTGGGGCAGCACCATATTTTATCTGGTGCTGTTCTCACACTACTGAAAGTCTTGGAAGCTTTCAACTTCATTCTGCCTGCGGCGGAGCGAAGTTGAAAGCTTTAATGTAGAGACAGGACTTAGGCACGCGGAATCAGAAAGTCGGTTTATTGGTAAATACTTCGCCCGGAAACCTAAGATACAGCAGCAGATTCCAGGTTAGTTCAGTACACCTCAGAAACCCGGAGGGCAGGCGCTCTTGGCACCGCCCCGGAGCGAAACCAGTTTTTTGTAATTCATTTGCCAGCAAAAGTGTCGTATCTCGTAGAAACGGCGTTTATAAGGCTTGAGTCTCAGAAGCAAAAGAAAGTAGGAAGTAAAACTCGGGGATTGGTGTCAACTTTAACGTCAAACGTAAAAATTTTAACAATTAATTAGTGAAATTAATCGATCGCCCGATCGGGCAAAATATAAATACAAAGTTTTTAAATCAGAATTTCTAAGTTTTACTGAAGCGGTAAAGTAACCGCAACTGCTGGCGATCAATGAACACTCAAGAATATATCCGGCAAGCCCAAGTTTATTTGAACAGGGGGAAGTTAACTGAGGCGATCGAGTTTTGCAAAAGGGCGATCGAACTTCAACCGTTTTCGCCCTCGGCTTACACCACTTTAGGCGAAATTCTGGAAGCTCAAGGCGATCCGACGGCCGCAAGAGACGCTTTTGTGCAAGCTTTGGAGATTTCGCCGCAGTTTTTTCTGGCTCATGCTTATTTGGGTCAACTTTACAGCGAATATTGGTGGCTGGATGAGGCGGTTTTTCACTACCGGCAAGCTCTGGATTTGAAACCAGACTGGCCGGAAGTTCATTATAACTTGGGAAATGTTTTTCACAATCAGGGTAATTTGTTGGGGGCGATCGACTGTTACCGAAAGGCGATCGCTCTTAACCCCAATTATCTACTTGCTTTCTACAATCTGGCTGTGGTTTTAGATGAAAATAATCAGCTCGAAGCGGCAATTGATACCTACCGACAGGTGATTGCTCTGAAGCCGGATTACGTGGAAGCTTACAGCAATTTGGGTGCGATTCTGCTGAAGGACGATCGCGCTGCTGAGGCGATCGAGGTTTACCAACGGGCGATCGAGATTAAGCCAGATTGGGCGACGCTGCACAATAATTTTGGTCAAGCGTTGCTGGACAAAAATCCCGCTCGGGCGATCGCATCTTACCTCACAGCTATTGAGTTGCAGCCGGACATGGTTTTGGCTCACTACAATCTGGGGAAAGCGTGGCAAATACAGGGAGAACATTCGGCGGCGGTTGCTTGTTTCGATCGCGCGATCGAGCTGAATCCCGAACATATTTCGGGCTATACAGACGCCGGGTTTTCTTTGATGGTTTTGGGTAAAGTTCCGGAAGCCATGCCTTATTTTAAGCGGGCGATAGCTCTGAAGCCTGATTTTGTTGAGGCGTACTGCCGTTTGGCAAAAAGGCACAGAATAGCTGCTGTAGAAGATGATGAATTGTCAAGAGCGATCGCTGCGTGCGATCGATTTCTCGCAGCATTGATGGGAAGTTCGGCAACCGATTGTATAACGGATGTTACTGATGTCACCGATGTCACGGATGTCACAGATTTAAGGGATTTAAAAGTAAAGAAAAAAAAGGGTGCGGCTAGATATTTGTCAAGTCCAGAGCACGAATTGCCTGTTGCTGAAATTTACAATTATTTAGCCGAAATTTACTTGCATTTGGGAAATGCTTTAACAGAGTACGGCGGACACGAATCGGCCACCGTTTATTATCAAAAAGCTTTGCAAATTCAGCCACAAAATGCAGAGATTTACTGGCGGGTGGGAAATTCCTTAGCCCAGCAACAGCGGTTCAGTGCAGCAATTGCAGTTTACCGCATGGCGTTGACGATTCAACCTGCTTTACTGCAGGTTTATTTTGAGTTGGCAAAACTCCTGGAAAAACAGGGGCGCTGGGATCGGGCGATCGATTATTATCAAAAGGTTTTAGAGTTGCAATTGCACGGGTATGGGGAGCAAAAAGAGTGGACTAAAAAGAGTTTTATCTCGCCCGATAGCAATTCTTTAGAACCTCCTCACGCTATTTATTTATCGAGTTGGGATTGGCTGGTTAATGCTAAGTTGGAGGCGGGCAATTATGTGGAAATAGTTTGGAAATATCCACCAGAAGCCTGTGCCAAAAATATTCATAATTCCCAATTTTTGCTAACAAATTCGCAATCGGAAAATACCGATTGTACGGGTTTAACTTGCGGGCTGTGTTTGCAAAGGATTTCTAAGTGGTTCGATCCGGTGCATTTGGGTTGGGGAGTTTGCCGTTTGTCCAACTTGCAACCGCTACCTGTGGAGTCGCCAAAGACTTTTGTGGCACAGATTCCCAAGGGGCGAGTTTGGATTGTTCCGCAGGAAAATTATTGGCTGATTTGCAAAGCGATCGCTGTAATTACTCCTGACAATTATTTATTGGCTGATGTGTCGAGAGATTATCCGGGGTTTTTGCCGGGATGCGAAAAGCATGATGTTAGAAAACACAGCGTTTTTCAGTTAGAATCCTTTCCGCCCTTAAAGCAAATTGACGGTAGCGTGGCGGTGCTTTCTGGTTTGTCGGGAAATGTCTATTTTCACTGGATGGTCGATGTTTTGCCGAGGATAGAATTGCTGCGGCTCAGCGGTAGGGATTTGGCGGAAATTGATTGGTTTTTGGTGAATAGTTGTCAGCACCAATTTCAGCGGGAAAGTCTAAGAATTCTGGGCATTCCTGAAGAGAAAGTCTTGGAGAGCGATCGCTTGCCTCACATTCAAGCAACAGAGTTAATTGTGCCGTCTTTTGCGGGATATTTGGGCTGGCCTTCTGGGTGGGCGATGGATTTTTTGAGGCGCGAGTTTCTCAAGGGAATTATACCTAGTTCCAGCTATCCAAAACGCATTTATATCAGCCGCAGCAAAGCGAGATATCGGCGAGTTTTGAACGAGGAAGATGTGGTTGAGGTTTTGGAGCAATTTGGCTTTGTTTCTATTTTGCCGGAGTCGATGTCTTTGGCAGAGCAAATTGCTCATTTTTACCACGCTGAGGTGATAGTTGCTGCCCACGGCAGCGGCTTGACAAATACGATTTTTTGCCGCCAGGGAACTAAAGTAATTGAGTTGGTGTCGCCTCACTATATCAGCCATTATTACTGGGGAAGCAGCCAATATTTGCAGTTGGAACATTACTTTTTAGCGGGCGAGGCTTTTGAATGCTATCCTATTAGACAGTTGATGTATCAGAATTCGCTGACTGAGGATATTTTGGTGAACTTGAGTTCGCTGAAAAGGATGGTTGAAGTGGTGCGTTTGGGTTAGTTGGCGTCTGGAGTAAGTTTAATTATGCCCTCGATTGAGAAGATGGAAAAAGCAGCGGTTGATTTGAGTCGGCAAGCAGAAGTTTATTTAGCCGAAGGAAGGTTAAATGAGGCAGTTGCTGCTTGCGAGTTAGCGTTGAAAATTGAACCGAATTTGTCTACAGCTTGCCAGACGCTGGGAAAGGTGATGCAGGTTCAAGGTGAAATCGAGCAAGCTAAGCAGTGGTATGAAAGCGCGATCGATCGCAATCCAAATTTGCCGGAAGTTTACGCTAATCTCGGCAGTTTGTATTCTCAAGGAAAACAGTGGGAAAAGGCGATCGCAAATTGTGAAAAAGCGATTTCGCTAGCGCCAAATTTTGCTGCGGCTTATCGGCAGTTGGCGAGAGTTTGGACGCAGGTAGAGAAGCCAGAAGAGGCGGCAGACTGTTGGTATCAAGCTTTTAATATCGAGCCGAATTGGGCAACTGCTGACGAGCACGTCACTCTGGGAAATAGTTTTGTTGAATTGGGAAAGTTCGATCGCGCTATTGAATGTTATTCGCGGGCAATTGGGTTAAACCCGAAGCTGGCAACAGCTTATCACAATTTGGGGGAAATGCTGGTCCGGGAGAAACGGTGGGATGAGGCGATTGCCAATTACCGACAAGCCCTTGCGATCAATCCAAATTCTTTTGAATCTTACCACTGTTTGGGTAAAACTTGGGCGGAGCGAGGTGAATTAGATCGGGCGATCGCCTGTTACAACAAAAGCCTTGAAATCAATCCCAACTACGCTCGTGCTCACCTTGGTTTGGGCAATGTTTTGATGCAAAAGCGCGAGTTTGATGCAGCAATTAAATGTTACCGTCAAACTCTTGAAATTAATGATAATTCCTACTGGGCATACAATTGTTTAGGGGACGCTTTTGCTCACAAAAAACAGTGGTCTGAAGCTATTAGTTGCTACCGCAAAGCTATTGAAATAAATTCAAATATTCCTTGGTTTTATTGCAATTTGGGAATTGCCTTAACCTGTGAAAAATCCTGGGATGAAGCTGTTAGCGCTTACCTGCACGCGGTTCAGATCGATCCGAATTTGACGGGAATCAATCAGAGGTTGGGATATGTTTTGCGCAAGCGAAGCGAATCGGGTTTAGACAGCACAATCGAAACTTACTGTCAAGCTATTGAGGTACTTGCAAGCGGGAAATATTACCACAACTTGCTGGGAATTGAGTTAGATGGAGCGGAGTTTTATATAAATTTAGGGAATAGTTTAGCGAAACAGAAGCAGTTGGAAGGTGCGATCGTATTTTATAGCATGGCACTGCAAATTGAACCCAATGCTGAGGCAGTTGTCGCCCAACTGCATGATGTTCGGGCGAAACAACAGGAGTTATACGCACAAATTGCCACTTACCGCCACCAAATTGATCTCGATCCGAGCAATTCTAAGCCTTACAACGATTTAGGAAATATTTTACCGCAATTAGGCGAATTAGAAGAAGCAATTATTTGCCACCAAAAAGCGGCCGAATTGAGGGGTTGGGCTGAGTGTGCGGCGAAAGATTATCAATTTACCCAAGATTGGTTTACCCACAATATTCCTATTTGGAAACGGCATTTGCAGGAATTTACCGGAATTGCGGATTTTCAAGTTGTGGAAATCGGCAGTTTTCAAGGAATGTCGGCTTGCTGGCTGCTGGATAATATTTTAACTCATCCGACAGCAAAGATTACTTGTATTGATTTGTATTTCCAAGAACATTTTAAGGGCAATATTGTTAAAACTGGAGCAGCCGATCGGGTAATTGAATTAGAAGGTTACTCTCAAGATTTGTTAGTGGATTTGACTTCGGAATATTACGATGTTGCTTACATTGACGGCTGTCACAAACCTACCAGTGCTCTGCAAGATGCGATTTTATCTTGGAGGTTGGTGAAAGTTGGGGGGCTGATGATTTTTGATGATTACGAGTTTACGTTTCCCGACAGCCCGGAGCAAGATACTAAAATTGGGATAGATGTTTTTTTGGAGATGTTTGGAAGTCAGTTAGAAGTAATACACAAAGGCTATCAACTGATTGTTAAAAAAATCGGCAATCAAAGTTTGGGCGAAGAGCAAACTCTGTTGTCTCAGGGTTGGGAAAAGTTGGGGGATATTGCGGCAAATGCGGGTTATTTGGATGAGGCGAGCGCCCGCTATCAAACAGCTATTAAAATTAAGTCTGGCAACTACTTAACTCACCACAAGTTGGGTAAAACTCTGCAAGAGAAAGAACTGTTTGAGGAAGCTCGGGCTGCTTACCAAAAGGCGATCGCACTAAACCCTAATTTTAGTTGGGCTTACTACTTTTTGGGGGAAACTTTGCAGGCGATTGAGGAACAGGGCGAAGCCGCTACTGCTTACCGCAAAGCTATTGAGTTAAATCCCGATTTTTGTTGGACTTACAACAATTTAGGCGATGTGCTGATGGAGCTTTCTGATTGGGAGGAAGCTGCTGTTAGTTACCGCAAGTTAGTTGAACTGAATCCCGATTTTTGTTGGTCTTATGAGAGATTAGGTAAGGCTTTGGTTGCACTGGAAAATTGGGAGGACGCGGCGACAGCTTGCCGCAAAGCTATTGAATTAAATCCCGATGATTGTTGGCTGTACAATAGTTTGGGAGAAGTTCTGGAATCACAAGAAAATTGGCCCGAAGCAGCAGTGGCTTTTGGTAGTGCTATTGAGCTAGAACCTGAGCATAGTTGGCTGTACAAAAAGTTGGGCGATGCACTGCGGAATCAAGGGGAATTGGAAAGGGCGATCGCAATTTATGAGCAAGGCATAAATCTCGATCCAAAATCCTGTTGGTGTTACGAAGGATTGGGTTTGAGTTTAATTGCCAAACAGCAGTGGGAACCGGCAATCACTAATTTAGTTCAAGCATTGCAAATTCAACCCGATTTGTTTGAAGCTTACGATAATATAGGTTATGCTCTGGAACAACAAGGAGAAGTCGATGAGAGCGATCGCGGAGAATACAGCAATCAAATATTACCCTTAAGTGTTCTCAAAAAATACTGTGGGTTTACAGAAGATTTGACCGTTGCAGCAGAATCCAATCCTAACCTCACCTGCATTGACATCCATCCGGCTAGTCACATCAATTTATCGTATTCCAAAACAATTGACAGCAACAGCAGATTTTGGGAACATCAAAGTCATTCAAGAAAAGCTTTTGTTGCCGTATTGCCAAACGGACGAGCTTGGGCAGATGTTGTGACTACGGCCGTTATTACTTCAGAAAATAAACTTGTTACTGATATTTCAATGGGTTGTGCTGAATTGGTAATCACTTCCGACAAATTGCCTCCCGCTGAACACGTCGATGGAAATGTGGCTTTTTTATCTGCTCGCTGGGGTGGAGCCGCTTATTTTCATTGGATGTTTGATGTGATTACGCGATTTGACCTTTTACAGCGGAGCGGATTGATAGAAACTATAGATAAGTTTATTGTCAATGCCAGGGATTCTTCCTATCAAGCAGAAACTTTAGAGGCTTTAGGGATTCCTCAAGATAAACTTTTAGAAAGTCGCTGCAGTTTACACTTTACAACCGATAAATTAATAGTTCCGTCAATATCTTATAACGGATCGGGGGCAGTTTCTAAATGGAAGTGTGAATATCTCAGAAAGACATTTTTAAATGAACAACAGCCACTAAGCACAGACTATTCTGAGCGGATTTATATCAGCCGCCAACAAGCATCCTATCGACGAATTGTCAACGATGAAGAGGTAATTAAATACTTAGAAAAATTTGGGTTTCGCAGTGTCAAGTTGGAAACGATGTCGGTAGCGGAACAAGCAGCGTGTTTGGCGGCTGCTAAAGTAGTTGTCGCACCTCACGGAGGGGGATTGACTAATCTAGTTTTTTGCAGTCCAGGAACTAAGGTAATTGAGATTTTTTCTCCCCTTTACGTTCCGTATTGCTATTGGATGATTAGCAATTTATGCGGTTTGGAACATTACTATTTAATTGGCGATTTGGTTGATGATGGAACTCCGACAAAACCCTTACATAAAGATATGCGGCTGGATTTGAACTCGCTGGAAAAATTAATGACTATTGCAGGAGTTTTGCATGGATAATGACTATCACGATTTGGGTAATTCCCTGCAAGAAAGCGGTCGGCTTGATGAGGCTGTTTCTGCGTACAAAAAAGCTATTGAATTAAATCCTAATTTTTCTTGGTCTTATCACAGTTTGGGCGATGTTTTGCTGAAACTTGAAAAATGGGAGGAAGCTGTCGCTGCTTACAAAAAATCTGTTGAGTTAAATCCCGATTTTTCTTGGTCTTATCACAATCTGGGTGATGCTTTGCTGAAACTTCAGCAATGGGAAGAGGCTGCTGTTGCTTACCGCTGCGAGATTGCACTCAACTCGGATTTTGCTTGGTCTTTTTGCAATTTAGGCGACGCTTTAACTAAACTAAAACAGTGGGATGAAGCTATCGCCAGCTATTTAAAAGCTGTTGAAATTGACGGAGATTTGCCGGGAATTTACGAGAAGTTGGGATATGCTGTCGGACAAACAGAGTCTGATTTGAAGTTGGTGTTAGAACAATTTAAATTGCAAATTACACCGGAAAATCGGGAATTTTATTGGCAGTTAGGAAAGAATTTAGCACAGTACGATCGCCCAAAAAGTGCAATTATTATTTACAAATTGCTATTGACAACTATGCCGAGTTGTGCTGAACGGTCAGCAGAATTAGAAGAGTTGTTGCAGCAGCAAGAAAAGTGCGTTAGCGAAGCCCTCGAAGAGGATCGCGCATTAGCCTCATCTCGCGCAACTGTCGCCCAAAAACCCGATGATTGCTGGTCTTATTACAATTTAGGTGCCGTTTTGAGCCACCAAAAATATTGGGAGGAAGCGGCGGAGGCATTTTGCCAAGCAATAAAAATAAATCCCGATCTTCCTTGGTGGTTTTATTACAATTTGTGGGAAGTTTTTGTTAGACAAAACAAGCTAGATGAAGTTGAAAACTTGTGCCGCGAAGTTGTTGCAGCTAAGCCGGAGGCTTTTTGGTCTTATCTGAATTTGGGGGAAGCTTTGACGAGGCAAGGTAAAATTGCCGAGGCGATTGATTTTTATCGAACTGTCAGTTACAAACAAAGTTTTGCATCTCTTATCAGTAAGAGAACAGGCATCTTGCCTGTTCCACAAGCAGAGACAGGCAAGATGCCTGTTATACAAGCAGAGACAGGCAAGATGCCTGTTCCACAAGCAGAGACAGGCAAGATGCCTGTTCCACAAAATTGGAACTTAAAACCAGTCAAAGTTCCTAATTTTATAATTATTGGTTGTCAGCGGTGCGGGACGACTTCTCTGTATACTTATTTAGCTCAACACCCGCAAATTTTGACTCCGATTAAAAAGGAGATGGATTTTTTCTCGTGGCACTTTGACAGGGGGATTGATTGGTATTTGGCTCATTTTCCGCCAATGCCAGCCGGGGAGCAATTTTTGACGGGCGAAGCAAGTCCGAGCTATTTTGACTCTCGGGAAGCACCGGAACGTCTCTACAGCCTGTTTCCACAGGCGAAACTGATTGTACTTTTGCGAAATCCGGTCGATCGGGCGATTTCTCAATTTTACCGCTTGACTGGCTTAAATTGGGAAGCGCGATCGCTCGATCGAGTAATTAGCGATGAAATTGAACGGTTGAGTCAAAATCCAGAATACATCATCGGCGAGGAACCGGGGAATTATTTAGCTCGCGGTAGGTACATAGAATTTATCAAAAAATGGCGGGCTTTCTTTCCCAGAGAACAGTTGTTAATTTTGAAAAGCGAAGATTTTTATGCAGGTGCGGCGACAACAGTCAAGCAAGTTTTAGAATTCTTAGATTTGCCGGAATATCAATTGTCTGAATACCAAAATGCTAATCCCGGTTCTTACCAGCCGGTCAATCAATCGGTTCGCGATTGGTTGAGGGATTATTTTCGACCTTACAATCAGCAACTAGAAGAGTATTTAAACACAAATTTTAATTGGTAATAAACTTTATTTTTGCTACTTTCAGGACTTAAGCACGGGTGGCCAGAAACCGAGTTTTTTACCGAATCTGGGGTTCCAACCAAGTATTTTCGCCAAAAAACCCGGTTTCTTGGGTCGGAGGGCGTCCATGATTGCCTATCTGGCTTTGCGGATGAAGTCGGACTTACCTGGCGTGACATGGCGCATCAAGGGAGATTTTTGACTCCCGCGCGCCCAAGTCCGAGCAAAAGACCCGCCTCCTATTGACAAGTCGTACTCGTTATGATTACGCTAAAGTAAGCAATTGAACCTAAGTACCTAAGAATTTAAAATCATGCTGACGAACCAAGAAGGTCAAAGAGTACCCAAAGTCACCTTTCGCACTCGCAAAGACAACGAGTGGGTCGATGTCACCACCGATGATATATTTGCAGGTAAAACCGTAGTCGTCTTCTCGCTGCCTGGGGCTTTTACGCCCACTTGTTCGTCAACGCACCTCCCCGGTTATAACGAATGTGCCAAAGTTTTCAAAGAAAATGGCGTAGATGAAATAGTTTGTATTTCCGTCAACGACGCTTTTGTGATGAACGAGTGGGCAAAAGACCAAGAATCAGACAATGTGACGTTAATTCCCGACGGTAACGGCGAATTTACCGAAGGCATGGGAATGCTGGTAGACAAAACAGACTTAGGCTTTGGCAAGCGGTCTTGGCGTTATTCGATGCTGGTAAAAGATGGCTTGGTTGAAAAAATGTTTATTGAGCCTGATGAACCGGGAGACCCTTTCAAAGTGTCCGATGCCGAGACGATGCTCAACTACATCAACTCCGCAGCAGCCAAGCCGAAGGTCGTTTCCCTGTTTACAAAAATGGGCTGTCCCTTCTGCGCTAAGGCTAAGGCACTGCTGAGTAAAAATGGCTTCGATTATGAAGAAATCGTCTTGGGACGGGAGATCACAACCCGATCGCTCCGGGCTATGACTGGGGCTACAACTGTGCCGCAAGTATTTATCGACGGCAAGTTGATCGGTGGTTCCGAAGACCTAGAGTCTTATTTGGCTGTTGCTTAGTTAAACACAAATACTTAACCTGCGGGTGCGAAGTGCACGCCTTACTGGTTGTAGGGCGTGCAGTGTGCGTCTTTGCCCTATTTGGCGGTATTTAGCCCCGTCGAGCTTTCGCTTGAAAAGTTCGATCGGTCTATCGATCCATTCTCGTGCCACAATTACTGGGGAAGTAATATTAAAAACGCAAAAAATGGGAGTGAACGATCGTGGATTTGAGTTTAGTCGCGTCAAATATCTTAAATCCACCCATATTAGCTTTTTTCATGGGAATGCTGGCAATTTTTCTCAAATCTGATTTAGAAATTCCAGCGCCCATCCCCAAACTGTTTTCGCTGTACCTGCTGTTTGCGATCGGATTTAAAGGCGGCGTCGAACTGTCCAAAAGCGGAATTGACCAGCAAGTTGCCCTGACAATTTTTGCAGCGATGCTGATGTCAATGCTAGTACCAATTTATACTTTTTTCATACTGAGGATCAAACTCGACTCCTACAATGCCGCGGCGATCGCAGCCACCTACGGTTCCATCAGCGCCGTCACATTTATTACCGCAACCTCCTTCCTCACAGCACAGGGGATCGACTTTGACGGTTACATGGTAGCCGCGCTAGCATTAATGGAATCCCCGGCAATTATAGTCGGGCTAATCCTCGTGAGTGTATTCGGCGGGGAAGAAGGAAAACGCGAAATAGTTTGGCCAGAAGTGTTGCAAGAAGCATTCCTAAACAGTTCAGTTTTTCTACTGATTGGCAGCCTAATTATGGGCATAATGACAGGAGAACACGGTTGGCAAGTTATGAGTCCGTTTACTCAAGACTTATTTTACGGAGTTTTGACTTTTTTCTTGCTAGACATGGGGCTGGTTGCAGCCAGCAGAATTAAAGATTTGCAAGAAGCAGGAATTTTTCTGATCGGCTTTGCAATCCTAATTCCCATAGTCAACGCCGTAATTGCTTTGGTAATAGCGAAATTAATCGGAATGCCACAGGGAGACACTTTGCTGTTTGCCGTCTTGTGCGCTAGTGCTTCTTATATAGCAGTACCAGCAGCCATGCGCCTAACTGTTCCCGAAGCGAATCCAAGTCTTTACATTTCAACGGCCTTAGCAGTGACCTTTCCATTTAATATCATTGTAGGCATTCCCCTGTATCTATACGGAATCAATATGTTTTGGAGGTGAGATAATGGAGCCAGTCAAAAGGATAGAAATCATAGCCCACTCGGTGGAACTCGGCAAGATTTTAGACGGTTTAGACAAAGCTGGCGTACCCGGTTATTCGGTGATTCGTGATGTGGCGGGAAAAAGCACCAGGGATCACGTTTCCCGCAATTCATCAATGACGGCGCTGGATAACGTTTATGTGGTTGCTTTTTGTTCTCCCGCTCAAATATCAGCAGTTGCAGAAAACATTAGACCCGTGCTCAATAAATTTGGTGGGTCGTGTTTTATTTCAGATGCGGTGGAATTGCTAATTACTAGGTGCGTCGGGTAGTCATTAGTGATTGGTGATTATACCAATTCGGAAAACTAGAGCGACATATAGATTGTACGCCATAGGTGTAGGGACACGGCATTGCTGTGTCCTTGTGCGTATCTGTGACTTTAATCCTAGGCTTCCGGCCCGGAAAGCCACCACTGGTGAGAATACCAATCCATTTTGGTTTTTTTATAAGTTTTTTGTTATTACTTTAGCATGATTTAAAAAAGGCTATTTTGAAAATAATTTCTGTCTGTTATAGCACTTTTACAAGTTTACAATCATCAGCCATTAACCATTAGCCAGCGGTAATTTCAGGGTTAATTACCCTTCGCCACCCCCGAATTCAGAATTCTTAAGAGATAGAAAAGAATCAGTTAAAAAAATCCGTTAGCGTGGTAAATTCTAAGCCACAACAGGCGATCGCCCGATCGACTAGCGAGATTTTCAAGAGGAGTTTAAACATGGCTGCATTAAAAGTTGGCATCAACGGATTTGGTCGCATAGGACGGCTAGTCATGCGTGCCGGCATCAAAAACCCCAACATCGAATTTGTCGGCATTAACGACTTAGTTTCGCCAGAAAACCTGGCTTATCTTTTCAAATACGACTCCACCCACGGCATTTACGACGGCGAAGTTGAAAGCAAACCCGACGGGATTGTCGTTGACGGACTATTTATCCCCTGCACAGCGATTAGAAATCCTGCCGAATTGCCTTGGGGTAAATCCGGCGCAGATTATGTTGTAGAATCTACCGGATTGTTTACAGATTTTGAAGGCGCATCAAAACACTTGACTGCGGGAGCAAAACGAGTAATACTTTCAGCACCGACAAAAGATCCTGAAAAAGTACCAACATATCTAGTAGGCGTCAACCACCACAAATTTGACCAGGCAAAAGATACTGTTGTTTCCAATGCTAGCTGTACAACGAATTGTTTAGCACCAATTGCCAAAGTGATCGACGATAACTTCGGCTTGGAAGAAGGTTTAATGACTACAGTTCACGCCATGACATCTACTCAACCAACTGTAGACGGCCCCAGCCAAAAAGATTGGCGGGGAGGACGCGGTGCGGCTCAAAATATTATTCCATCTTCCACTGGTGCAGCAAAAGCTGTTACTTTGGTGTTGCCGAAATTGAAAGGAAAATTGACGGGAATGGCTTTGCGCGTGCCAACTCCCGACGTGTCTGTAGTTGACCTTACTTTTAAAACGGGGAAGGAAACTAGCTACAAAGAAATTTGTGAAGCCATGAAAAAAGCCTCGGAGGGCGAACTCAAAGGCATTCTCGGATATACTGAAGATGCGGTGGTTTCTACAGATTTTAAGGGCGACGAGCGATCGAGCATTTTCGATGCAGGTGCGGGAATTGAACTTAATTCTAAGTTTTTCAAAGTCGTTTCTTGGTACGACAACGAGTGGGGTTATTCTTGCCGCGTGATTGACTTGATGCTGTCGATGGCCCAGAAGGACGGAATTTTGAATAATTGATTTTTTGTGGGGTGGCATTTTGGGCGGGCTCGCCTTCCCACCCCACAAACAAATTCCTATGAATTTTTGTGGAACGGGCCCGAAAGCCTGTTCCTGAGAATATTACCTAATGTGAGTTAAACTTTTTGTGTTTCCGATTCGATCGCGCTCATGTCTGAATTACCACCGCTGAATAACGAAACTATTTGGGCTATCCTCAACGAAGAAATCGACGATGCTGGCGTCAATCAGCTAGTTTGGCAGTATCTGGGCTACCGCTGCGATGCGGAGACTGGTAAGTGGAACAGTGCTGATGTTGCTACCGAGTGGCGCCAAGAATACCCGGAACCGCCGGATTTTATCGATTCTAGGCCTGCGACCGTAAAATTGACTCGATCGACCCCTCCAGAAAACAAGCAGTTGCTGAAGGAAAAATTGGGGTTTAAGGGCTATAAAATTGGGGAATTCGGGCCGAGACAAACTCGCAGGGCGACAATGGCTAATTGGTTGATGGGTTTTATGAAAGCTGGGGACTAGGAGGTATATGGGATTGCTGTGCGGTTGTTGCCCGCGTTACAGTACAAAGATATTAGATTTTTTGGCAGGAAAACCCCTAAATTCCTATTAAGGATTGAAACCTTTATTAAACTCTTCCTTTCTTTCTCTGTCTCCTTTGCGTCCTCTGCGGTTAATTAACAAAAATTAAGCCTTTTGAAAGTCAAAAAACACTAAAATCCGATCGCCAATTCCAACCTCCTCACCGCCAACCCTGACATCGGGCTGTTCCGTAAAGTATCCTAGAGTCGGCACAAAACCACTGTGAGGAAACCTTTATGAAAACAACCACCATATCTCGCTTAACCAGCATTTCCCTCGCTACCCTAATGCTAGCCGGCGTTTCAGTCAACGCGACCGCCACGCCAGCCACCACCCAACCCGCAACCCAACTCGCCCAAGCTACTGCCAAAAAACGCCTCGTCGTCATGGACTTCGACTACGGCACCACCAACAGCTATTACACTTCCTACAGGGGAGTCGGGGCCGCTAAAGGCATCAGCGAACTGCTAATCAACGAACTTGTCAACAATGGCACTTATACAGTAGTCGATCGTAGCAAACTCGAACAAGTGCTCAAACAGCAAAATCGCAGCGGTGCGATGGATGCTGGTACAGCAGCAGAAATTGGCAAGGAGTTAGGAGTTGACGCCGTACTCATCGGCACCATTACCAAGTTTAATATTGACAAACAATCAGGCGGCGGCAGTTTCATGGGAATCGGCGGCGGGTCGCAAAAAACCAAAGCTACCGTTCAAATAGACGTGCGGTTAATTGGTACAGCTTCAGGAGATATTCTTGCTACCGCCAAAGCAGTAGGAGAAGCCGATCAAAGCGATTCTAATATTTCTGTCAGAGGTATCAGCAGCAATTCTGGCAGCAGCAATGAAGACTCACTTTTGAGCGCGGCCGTTGACAAAGCCGTATCTCAGATGGTGACTAAACTTGCAGAAGTATCTAAGAAATTAGGTTAGAAATTTTGAAACCTTTTTAGATTTGAGATTGGGAATTGAATAATTCCCAATCTCAAATCTAAAATTATCAGTTCGCTATCGCACGCTACCCAAAGAAACCCGGTTGAGCGTTGTCGCGATCGAGCGTATATGACCAAATTTTGTGAATCAACCGGGTTTTTGCGTCTAGGACAGATTATGTCAGCTACTTGATCAGCGATGGTACCAGTTAGTCTTAGTTTTGTTTAGAAATCTGCATTTTTCATTCTACTAAATTAGAGCAAATTCGCTCAACATACTCAAGCATTAACAGTTTAATTAGCATTGGGATTTGAGTCAGAATTAACAACGCATTTCCCCTGTTGATTCGGGTTTGGAGTCGGGTTAGAGACTACTTTAGAAAGGGCAGCTTGTTCTTGAATCCATCCGATTTCTCCCGCTGGCAGCGTGGCAATTCCTACTTCAACTGTTGGCTTAACGGTCGGGGAAGGCGAGGGAGTTGCCACAGCGGGAGATCGATTCACTGCGGGTTTTGAAACTGTAGAAAAATCTTTATTTGAGTTGGGTTTGGGAGAGTTCGATCGCACAATTTCAGGAATCGAACAAACTTTCAATTCCAGCCAATTGCCTTGAGGCGTAAGTTGTTTGTTTGTCACCTGCAAAACGCTGCCGGCAGGGACTGTTCCCTTGACAGTCAACTCACCCATTGCGACGCGCAAATCCAAGCGATCGCCCTCTTTTCCCAATTCCTCACCTGCAGAACTTTTAATCTCTATAAACGAGCCTGTTTCTAAAGATTTCACCGGAGGAGGTACAGATTCAACTGTTTTCTGCGGCGTGCTTCCAGCATTAATTAAACCGCCTTTCCCGAAAATCGACTCCCCGGCAGTATCGATCGCCCGACCCACCGGAGGGATGAAAAAATAAGCAAATACACCCCCCAACCCTAATAAAAATACAATTTTCAGGAGCAGAGAAAATGAACTTTTGCTTTTTTCCTGCTGTAACAACTGCGTTTTCGCTTGAGAATTACCATCGCCAAGGGTTGTGGAATCATTCAAATCCGTTGGCAAATCCTCGCTGTCGATAATTGGTTCCGCAGGCGTATCTAAAGGTGCGACAGACAATTCTGTCAAAGTATTGCCTTCGTCCCTCAAATGTGCCTGACAGTGAATTAAAGCTACAGTGACGTTATCGTGACCGTTTCTAGTATTAGCAATCTCAATCAGTCGATCGCGCGCCTTGGCCACATTAATGCTACCGTCGAGAATTGGCAAAATCTCCGTTTCCCAACATTCCTCAACCCGGTCTTTATCGCTCAAACCGTCGGAACACAGCAGCAAAACGCAGTCCTCATCCACCGGAAAACGCTGCACAGTTGGGTGCAGAGTGTTGGACGAACTAATGCCCAAAGCTTGAATCAGAGCGCCTGCGGCCACTTGTTCCAAAGCATCCCGGTAGAGGGAGTAGCCCAAACGCACCTCGCGGCAAGCTACATCGTCGTCGAGAGTAACTTGATAGCAGCCAGTGCGGGTAATCCAGTAAGCCCGACTGTCTCCGACGTGGGCGACGTAGAGTTCGTGAATGTGGGCTAAAGCCATAACTAGCGTAGTTCCCATCCGCTGGCGGCCTTGGCGGTGTTCGCTGTCGTTGCGACCGGCTATCTTGTCGTTAGCAGCACAAGCGGCCCGTTGCAGCTTGGAAGTCAGGCTCAGCGGGTCCCAATTAGCCTGATGCAGGGGCATTTGCTCCAACTTTTCCCGCAGCACAGCAATGGCTTCTTCCGAAGCGATTTCGCCGCCGTCTTGTCCGCCGATACCGTCGCAGACGATCGCGCAAGCGGACGATCCCGGTTTTCCGGAGAACACCGTACCGCTGGGCGGATAGCAAGCATCTTCGTTGTGAGCCCGTGCTCTGCCGACATCGGTGCCCGTGGCAATCTCAACGTGACGATCGTAAAATCGCCCGCACTTTGCCAGAGCTTTATCCAACTGGCCCATCAGTTGTTCGCCGTTGCGCACTTGACCGGCAACCATTTGCTGGCAAAGTTGCCTCAAAAAATTGGCGATTGCCGGGTGAGCATCTTCAAGCCACTGCTGCCACAATTTGCCCAACTGCGACAAATTAGGCGGTTTGCGATCGGGCTGCAATTCCAGAAACCGCACCAATTGTCCTTCCACCCGCAGCAGTTCCGGAGTCAGCAGCGTGGAAGCCACGCCCTGAGCGATACACGGCTGCCACAACTGGGCAATTTGCCACAGCCAATTGAGCTGGCGCATCGCTGCGGCTCCTTTCCAGGAGTCCGCCAATTCCGGCATTAAAGATTCCGTCACCTTCAAAATAGGCACGTTTTCCAATAGCCAGATATCTCCCGATAGCTTGCTCCTCTGGGACGATACCAGCCCGTATACTTGAGGTACGTGCAACTGATAGGTAAATAGTCTCAGATAAGGAGTGACAACACTCGGAATCTCTTCGGGCTGTTCCGGCAACTGTTCGGGTTGAGTATCGACAAGAAGTCGATCGCGCTTGACCAAGTAGCGACCAGCGATCAGATCGCCTGGCTTACACCCTTTGATCCCTTCACCTAAAGCCCATAAGTAGTGTTTTGCCACAGAGTTTTGCATAAGGGTTCCTGACGCCTTTGGGCAAGCGTGCTGATCTGAACTATTTTAGCGATTGAACCTCGACGGTTGATACGTGGCGATTATTCGACACCCCCGCTTTCTCAACAGACGGGGATTCTTAAGACTTCGCAGTCCTAATATCCTGATTTTTCAGGTTCCTAGGCTGACCACGTTTGCACTCTTGTGCGCGCAGTTATATCTCCTGAGAATGTTTTAGGCGTGACTTTCCCCCAGTCCAGGGGTAGGTTTTAATGTCTTGTACTGACACGAATAGTCTACCATTTTGTTGACCCCCCGATGAATCTTGCTATGAGCTTTCAGGGTTAGACGCTGGCGCGACGCCGAAGTCCTCGGCTTGAAAGCACGCTGTGTTCAGCATATTCTTGATAGTAGCCATTTCCGAAGAAATCGCGGTTCTCAAACGAATTGAAATTTTAGACTAACTATAATGGTATGATGCAGCTAGGTAGAAATCACCTGAGCCAACAGGTATAAATAAATATCAATTCTCGGTTTTCTCGCCCAGGGTGTTCCGTGCCTCGTACCAGAGTTTAGCAAGTAAAGTTAAATTCAACCTTACCCAAAGTAAGGATACAAGCCCACAGATAAATCTGTGGAGTCCATCTAAAGTCTAAAATCTAACATCTCACATCTACTGACGGATGCAAGCCCCCGACAGGAGTCGTGGAGATCAAAAAAAATTAGATATTAGTTCAAGCCCGCAGATTCATCTGTGGAGTCAATCTAAAATCTAAAATCTAAAATCTAAAATCGACTGACCGGCCTCTGCAAGCTGTTGAGTATTTAACCATGCCCCTATATGAGTCCAGTGCCTTTCGCAAGAATTTGTCCGATCCGAAGCTGCTGCCTGCAGTTGAAATAGACGAAATACTGACTAGCATTCAACATTCTCACAGTTTTTATTACAAAGTGATGAATCTTGAGGTTTGGGCGCTGGTGGAAACCTTGGATGGGCTGTTTCCCGGCGCTTGGGGTCATTTTATGACCAACCGCCAAGTTGCAGTTAAACAGTTTTTGGAGCGCGATCGCCATCCTACTAATTTTGCGGTTGATGCTGGGGATGCGGGGGAGAAGAAAGAAGGAAAAAGGCCCTTTGACTCGGCTGAGGGTAAAAAGAAGGAAGAAGCCAGGAGTCAGGAGTCAGGAGTCAGAAAGAAGCAGGAAGAAGAATAAAAGCAGATTTTCCCAATTCTCCCCATCTGGGCCTTTCCTTTGTATCAAAGTCTAGATTCGCCTCAATCCCCCTTAAGGCGGGACACGAAACACAACCGTCTTGTCCCCCCCTACTGCCCCTGATTAAGGGCAGTAGAGGGGATGGAAACTCAGCTACAAGCGACATTTATGATGGCTTTCTATCTTTAGTTGACACAAATGCCGATCGCCCGATCGCCCTTACAGGTGGACTTTGGAATCAACTTGAGGCAATCCCATGCTGTAGTTAACAGCGCGGCCGTTGAGGTTGTAGCTGATTTGGCCTTTTTGGAGGAGCGATCGTACCAAGTGTTCCAATTCCGAACCGATGCGGCGGAGGTTGTACTCGGTCAAGTCTTCGCCCTCGTAAGCGTCTACGAGTTGGTCGAATTTGGCATTTATCTGTTTGATTGACTCGTCATTCCAGTTAAGTTCGTTATCTGGGTCAATGTCGAGGGTCAAAAGGTCGTTGCTGGGTACGAGTTCGTTATCTTCGAGGATGGCGGTGTATATGCGAATATGGCGGGTTGTTGACTTGAGCTGCATGAGTTCTTATGTGTAAAGATTTTTTGCTGAATTAATTGTAATGGCTGGGAGATGCGCGGGGAGGGCGGGCGATCGTCAATTTCTCGGAATCCCGAAATATTTTAGTTGTTCGGCCGTCCAATTTTTGTAATATTCAGTTTTCTCTAAAGAATCGGAAGCTGGCTTCAGCTTAGAATTTACTTGAACGGTGAAGCCCGGATACGGCATCCTCCTAGTATGAAGCCCGTCAATATTAAAATCTTCCTCTGGATGAGTGTGAAAAGCCAGCAAGCCCAACTCTGAAATCCGATTATTTAGTTTGTCTATCAATTCTTTAGTTTCGGGCGCAGTAATTGCTGTTTTTTCTGGATTAATTACTACCATGATTTCAAATTCCGAATTGTAAAATTCATAAATTGATTTCATTATTGCAGAATCGCGATCGAACTCAGTCAGCGCTGAAAACCGCTCACTTTTGAATAAAATTTGATTAGCCAAGCGTGCTTTTTTAGTGAAGGGACAAATCGGTAAATCGCTGAACATTGGATGAGGTAACTCGACAAACTCCGTCATCCATCTGAGGGTAGATTCTATAATTTCCGTGTCAGATTCATTCATCGAAAATCTATATATTTGATATTTCACATTAATCATACTCTATTTTTTTGGTGGGCCATGCCAGCCATTGGTTGTCAACTTAAACCGAAAGGCCGGCAGGGAATTAATTCCCTGCCGGACTTCGGGGAAGAGGCTGGAAAATGGGTACCAATAAATTGCCCACCTTGCTCTTTAATATTGGCGATCGAGTTTATTCGTGAATTGTCCCATCTGGCATAATTGCGCCTGCGAGTTTTGCATTGTCCAGATTTGCTCCAACCAGTTTAGCTTCCTTCAGGTTAGTTTTCTCTAAGTTTGCATAGCTCAAATTTGCCCCACACAAGTTTGCTTCACTTAAGTCTGCTTTACTCAAGTTTGCTCCATATAGGTTAGCCCCAGACAGATTAAAGCCACTCAAGTTTTGCCCGCTCAGATTAACGCTCTGTAAGTTTACCCCAATCAAATTTACCCCTGTGAGGTTAGCACCATCCAAGTTAGCGCCTAAACAGTTTGCCCCACTCAAACTTGCTCCACTTAAGTTAATCCCAATCAACTTGGCATAACTTAAGTTTGTGCCAGTCAAATTTACCCCACTCAAATTCATGCCACTAAGGTTAACTCCTTGAAGGTTTACCCCAGTCAAACTTACCCCTGTTAAGTTAACACCACTAAGATTTGCACCACTAAGGTTGACTTTAGTTACCTTCGCTTGACTTAAATCGGCTCCTGTCAGGTTAACATTAGGTAGATTTGCTTGAGTTAAGTTAGCTCTACTGAGGTTTGCTGTAGTCAGGTTTGCGCTATCTAACTTTGCTTGGCTTAAGTTAGCTAGACTCAAATTTGCCTGAATTAGTCTTGCGGAATACAATATTACCTTGGTTAAGTTAGCCCCACTTAAATTAACTTCAATCAAATCAGCATTTAGCAAGTTTGTTGAGTTTAAATTAGCGCCTTGCAAGTTAGCTCCGATCAAATTTACCCCTGTCAATTCGGCATTTGCTAGATTGGCACTGCTCAGGTTTGCTTGACTTAGACTGACATTAGAGTCGATAGTTTTGCCACTTAGATCCACTCCCGTTAGGTTAATCCCGGTAAAGTCGCGTTCTCCGTCTTCATACCGTTTCCAAAATTCCTCAGCACTAATAGCGGGTTCCAGATTTTTTAGTGCAGCATCATTTATTTTTTCCTCTTCCTGAGATTGCACAGTATCCGCATTTACAGGAGTAGCAGCCGGCTGTTCTACTGCTTCACTAGATACTGGAATCGGTGTCTCCTCGATCGCCTCTTCGCGCAATAACCGATCCACCCGATCGCTAAACCGCCTCACAACCTCAGCATCATCCAGCTTCTCACCAGCTTTCGAGCTTTTTTCAACCGCATTCTCAACATAATACTTATCTACAAAACTTTGCAACCCAGCATTATATCCCTGTCCTAGCGCCTGAAATCTCCATTCGCCATTCTTCTTATACAAACGTCCAAATTCTAAAGCCGTTTCTTGGGAAAATATCTGATTTAAATTGTACCGAACCAATTCGCTAAGAGTTTCTCGGTTGTAAAGCCTGATAAAAGCATTTGTAACTTGACTAAAACTTTGATTCTTTTCCTGTCCCTCGTGAATAGTCACAACAAACACAATTTCCTGAATCGCCGAATTAATTTTACTCAAATCCACATAAACCGTCTCATCATCTCCGTCTATTTGCCCAGTCGCGCTGTGTCCTAAATGCCGCACCGAACCGTCCGGCGATGTCAGATTGTTGTAAAATACAAAATACTTTTCATCGGGAATGCGACCGTCTGCCGCTAACATAAAAACAGATGCGTCAATGTCGCAGTTTTGTGCTTTCTGGCTGACTTGCCAACCCAGGGCGATCGCAATTTTACTGAAATTAGGAGTTTCTTTAGAAAGATTGAACCTTTCACCCTTAGTTAATTCGATACTCATATGCGATAATTCCCTTACCTCATAAATGGTATTAATTATCTCATCTATGTTAACCCGATCGCAAATTGGATTTTATCTCGAAGACATCGAAACCCCAATTGGCAGAACCGTCAATTTAACTCTTACCGGACTCATTCTTTTATCTTCCGCCAGCTTCATCGCCGAAACTTACCCGATTTCGGAATCTGTTAGAATTAATTTCCAAACTCTCGATACTGTTCTTTTAATCGTTTTTGCAGTTGAGTATTTATTGCGGCTGTGGTGTGCCGAAAATCGAGTTAAATTTATTTTTAGTTTTTTTTCAATTATTGATTTGCTGGCAATATTACCATTTTTGCTGGGATTTGTCAACGTTAGTTTTATCCGAATTTTTCGCTGGTTTAGAATTCTCCGACTCATCCGCTTTCTGGAATTAAAAATTTCTATTTTCCGCATCAGCAGCGAAGATGGAGTGATTTTTGCTCGGATTTTGTTTACTTTGCTGGCAATAATTTTTGTTTATTCGGGTTTGATTTATCAAGTCGAACATCCGACCAATCCCAAAGTTTTTAGGACTTTTTTGGATGCTGTTTATTTCTCCGTTGTCACCATGACGACGGTGGGATTTGGCGATGTTACTCCGATTTCGGAATCCGGTCGTTTTCTGACTATTTTGATGATTTTGACCGGAATTGCTCTGATTCCTTGGCAATTGGGGGATTTGATTAAACAATTAGTTAAAAGTGCTAATCAAGTAGAAGCTGTTTGTAAAGGTTGCGGTTGGTCTGTACACGATGCTAATGCCAAATATTGTAAAATGTGCGGCACTCAATTAGATAATGGTTGACTGCTGACTGTTGACTGTTGACTGTTACAGCAGTTTTCAGTTGAGTGCAGTACAGATAACCGGTAGGGACACGGCATTGCCGTGTCTTGTAGTTCATAAATCTGGAATACGCTGTAACTTCTTCCTTCTTCCTTCTTCCCTCTTCCCTCTTCCTTCTTCCTTCTTCCCTCTTCCTTCTTCCCTCTTCCTTCTTTAAGCTAAGGGTAACAAAATTTCAAATTGGGTGCCGCTGCCTAATTCCGATCGCATTCTGAATGCACCGCCGTGTTTGCCCGTCACGATTTGATAGCTAATTGCTAAACTGGTTTCTTTGAGGGCGCGTTTTTCGGTAGAGAATGATTCTATGATTTTTTTGTACTTGCTAGGTGACATTCCTTGCCCGTTATCTGCAATGCAAATCGAAACCCAGCGAACATGAAGTTTGTCTAAATCGGGCGCAGGTTCGGGACAGCAGACTTGAGTTGTGATTTCAATTTGAGGCTGGCGATCGAAGTCTCTGAGTCCTCCACCTTTAAACTCTTTCGCCAATTCTTGACCGACTGCTTCGTTAATTAATGTATTAATAGCATTGGTCAAGATATTCATAAATACTTGGTTTAGCTGGCCTGCATAGCACGGCACTGGCGGCAGGTAGCCGTAGTTTTTCACTACTTTGATTTCCCTGGTCAAACGACTTTTGAGCAGCAAAAGTATGCTGTCTATGTTGGCGTGCAAGTCGGTCGGTTTGGGATAAACATCGTCGATGTGGCAGAAGTTTTGCAAACTGCTTGCCAGCTTGCTCAAACGTTCGGCTCCAGATTTGATGCTGGCAACAGTTCGGAGGAAATCGTTTTGCAAAAAGTCATAGTCTATCTCTTCCTTGAGCCGTGCTATTTCCGGGGAGGGTTCGGTACAGTGCGCGTCGTAAACTGAGAGCAACTCCATTAAGTTTTTGCTGTAGTCGCTGACGTAGGTTAAATTGCCCCAAATAAAGCCTACCGGATCTAAAATTTCGTGGGCTACTCCGTTGACTAAACGCCCTAAACTAGCCATTTTTTCGCTTTGAATCATTTGAGTTTGGGCTCTTTCGTAGCGGACTTGAGTTTCTATGCCGCGAATTTGCCAGTAAGCGATGTTTAGCGCGTGAGGGTCTAAGAGGCGATAAGATTGGGAGTCTATTTGGACGACGATTGGTTCTGACTGCAATTCGGGCGATCGGCGCAGAGCTTGTGGGGCTGCTGCCAAAATGGTTGTACTCTCTGCAAGCAATAATATTTCGAGGCGAGCGTAACTGTAGAGAACTTTCAGCGGCAGGTGCAAAAATAGCTCGGGGCCTTGGGGTTTGAGCAAATATTCCAGCAGTTGTCTGCGGGATATCATGCCAGCAAACTCTCCTGCTTCTACTAATACGACACCCGGCACTAGGGGATGCTGTTCAAAAATTTCGGCAACTGCCACGGCCAAGCAGCTCGATTTAACCTGAAAATCATACAGGGGCAAATCCCAGAGGGTAGACTCTAGGGAAAGGTCTTGATGGCTGCCTTCGGAGAGGGAAGGGCTAAGGAGTTTGGAACTGAATTTATTTGCCACTGGAACTTTTAGTTGCCGAAACACGCTGAGAAAGTGAAATTAGAACGTACTACTAAGCTAGCCTATAATTTCACCGCAGGAGCGACCCTGGAGACTGTTCCTGAGTTAATCATATTTTGCCAATTATGGGCAGGAGAATTTCAAATTCGGTGTTCTGGCCCGGCTGCGATCGCATTTTCAGTTGGCCGCCGTGCTTTTCTGTAACGATTTGATGGGAGATAGCCAGCCCCATACCGGTGCCTTTGCCTGCTGGTTTAGTGGTAAAAAAGGTCTCAAATATCTGCTGGTGATTTTCTGGGGGAATGCCGGGGCCGTTATCGGCAATGCAAATTGCGACCCGCTTGCCGTCTTCGGTTTCTACGACTTTAGTAGTAATTTCGATTTGGGGCTGCCAGTTGTCCAGGCACTCGGTCTGTATTTCTCGATCGGCTGCGTACTCTGTCAGGGCGTCTAGAGCATTAACTAACAAATTCAAAAACACCTGACTCAACTGACCTGAGTAGCCAGTAACTAGCGGCACTTCACCGTAATTTTTTACCACTTCTATGTTGTTTTTAAAGCGGTTTTTCAGAATTAACAGCGTCATCTCCACGCATTCGTGAATGTCTGTCTCCACTGGCTTTGTCTCGTCCATGTGAGAGAAGTGGTGCAGCCCGTTAACTATTTTTAGCAATTGCGAGGCTCCCAGTTCCATCCCTTCTAACGTGATTGGCAAATCTTCTTGTAAAAAATCAAATTCAATTTCTTCTTTGAGGGCATCAATTCGGGGACACGGTTCAGAATATTCTTCTTCATAAACCGAAATGAGCTGAAGCAAGTGTTCAAAATAGGACAGCAGAAAAGTCAAATTTCCCCAAATACAGTTTAGCGGATTTCTGATTTCGTGAGCTACTTCTGCTACAATTCTCCCCAAACTCGCCATTTTTTCTGTTTGGATTAGTTTGGCTTGGGTTTGTTTGTGGAGCAACTTATTTGTTAATTCGTGAATTCTTGATTGAGCGATTATTAATTGGTGTACGTCTAACAGTTTGTAGATCTGAGGTGCTATTTCCACTACTACAGGTTCGTAAATTAATTCTCCCGATCTGTAAAGCGATTCCTGGGCGGCTTCTACTATTAATTTACTGCCTGGAAGTACCAGGGGATCTGGCTTGGAAAACTTGTATAATACTTCTATCGGTCGCTTAAAAAACATTTCTAATCCGTAGCGGCGGTTAATTTTTTCATAAAATAGACGCCTGGATATTATACCTACAAAATTACCCCCCTCTGTCAAAATGACGCCGGGAAGCATGGAATTTTTTTCAAAAGCCTGGGCTACTTCTTTTGCCTCTTGAGTTAATTCAATTTGGCAGTTGTAGAGTGGCAGGTCTAGGAGAGTTGATTCTGAGGATATATTCCAAGTACAAATTTCAGGTATATGCAACACTGATAACTCCGAGCTAGTCTCACGCACAGCAAACATAGATGAAACCCCTGTTAAATGTTGTATTGATGGATAACTTAAGTTGCTATTAATTGGTAACGGGTAATTGAGAGGGGGTAGTTGCTAATTTATTAAATTAGAACAGCATCCGATGGGAAAACCCGATCGCACTAGCGTTGTGTGCTAAAGATTTTGTTTCTAAATCAATGTTAAACGATCGAAGCTTTTGTGGAACTTACGGAGTTCTGCTGTAAACTTTTTACCATCATATACCTGCGATCGCCTGTTTTCAGAAAATTTTTAATGTTTATCAGGGATTTTTGTTACCTACTATACCATTTTTCCGGTGCTAGTAGGGAATTGGAGAACAGCTCGCGGGTTATCAGTGAATATACGGGCCTGGTTCGAGGGTAAGATGGCCCGGATTGGCGATCGTGGAAGTGACTTGAGGCCCCAACGGTCAAGACTGGGGCCCTGGCCAAAATCCGCATATTGTACAGCAGAAGGAAGTTCGGCAACGGATTCGCTCGACGGATGTAACGGATGGAAGGCTTTAGTTATCTAGCAGAGAAGGAAGAAGCAATCTTCGGCAAGGGTTTGTGCAATTGAGAACGTTCTAACCGTCTTGGCGGTTGCTATACCACTAAAAAGAATCCAACTTTAGGCAACTTCCAACCTCGATGGCAGTCAGTTTTTTGCAATCTGGAATCTGCAATCGGCAATCTGCAATCTCAAATCTCAAATCGTCTTAGGGTTCCACATCCGGCCAAAGGCGTTCTAGCTGATACCGCCAAGCCGCGAGAGTATTTTCGCGAGACTCTCGCCCTAGTTCCATTTCACCCATCAATCCCTCTGCGTAGAAACGGTCTAAAGTCTGAAGGGTAGTTTCGACAGACTGTCCCTGCATCTTCGCAGCTTTGATGATTTGACGGATGCGGCTTTCTATCAAACCGCCGAAAAAGTCGGACAAACCTCGCTCTTGCAAAGCCAGCAGTCTGGCGACGGCGGCCGAGAAATCTGCGGCGGCGAGTGTGGCACAACTGTGCTGAAATACTCCCCACACAACGTTTTGATGTATGGCGTAGCGAGTTTCGAGGGTGGTGTCAAAGTTAGCTTCTAGCAGTTTATCAAAAAATGGTTGAGCTTCCTGGGCGTCGGCGATCGGCAGCAAAATCCGCAGCCAACTCCCCTCTTCTGAAAGGAGGACTAACAGGCGAAATTTGGGAGTTTCTACTTGCCAAGAAGTAGCAGCAGGCGTCTCAACACGGTCACCAAATAAGTCTTTAAGGGTATTGCTAATTTCTTCGGGAGTCATGCGAATTTTAGATTTTTGGTTTGAGGTTTTAGATGTGAAATTGCAGGCTGGTGAGTTGGTTTCAAAGTTTGTAATATTTACCAGTATGGCCTAGTATCAAGTCAATTTCAAATCTCAAATCTCAAATCTCAAATCAATTTAGTAAAAGTAGAGTGCGCCTCGGCGCACATTTCAACGCCCGGTGCGCACGGATCGCGTTACCCTCTTGATATTTACCAATATCGGTCAATCTCAAATCTCAAATCTCAAATCGATTTAGGGGAGCCAGCGGGGGTGATAGCCGGCAAAGGGCAGTTCTTCGGGCTGTAGTTTTGCGGGAGAACCGTCTGCGGGTATTTCTACTAAGGGTAGCAGCCAGAGGCGGCTGGTGGCGATCGACTGCCCGCTATCGTTGCGGGGACTATCTGCTGCTGAGGGCTTTGCTGCTGTGACTGATTGGTCGAAAATTAATGCCAGCCCGTCGGGAGATAAACTGATTTGGGTATCTAATTGGTTGGGCAAAACCAGCAGCGGTTTGATGGTTCCTACCAAACGAGTGCCCTCTTTTTTAAGGTCGATGGCGGCGATGAAAGGCTGTTCTTTGTAGCTTTCTGTTGTGAGGCGTTGGGTTAAAAAACAGTATAGACGCTGAAATTGGTTGTCTTTGTCTTTGCGGGGATCGAAATAAACGCCGATAATGCTGCCGGGAATTCGCAATATTTCTTGTTCTGCACCTTGGTTGTCTAAGATGAAAAGCGATCGAGTAAAGTCGCTGTTGTATTTAACATATGCGGCGGCGGAGTTGTCGCGGGCCATGCCCAATACTTGTTCGTATTTTGGCAAAAATTCTACTGGGTCTGCTTCCGGTTTGAGGGGGACGATCGCTAATCCTTGTTTTTGAGATATTACCATCGATTTGCTGTCGGGGCGAATCAGAAAATCTCCACCTTGTTGATTTTCCAAGGGTCGGGGAGGCACTTTTTCTTCCAAAATCCAAGGACTGAAATCGCCGGGATTGCGGCGGTTGACGCGCTGGATAACTATGATTTTTCCGTCGGCTGAGAGGTCGAATTTGAGGTTTTGGTAATCTTTGGCATCTAATAGTTTGTCAAGTCTACCTGCTGGCTGCGACTGAGATTCTACTCCTGGAGATTGAGGGTTGAGACCGGTGGTGACTGTGAATAGTTCTTGATTTAGGGTGCCACCACTACGGGCGATCGATCGATCTGTAGCTGAGAATAAAATGCGATCGCTGTCGGGATACGGTTTAAAATCAGTTACTACTAAATCTTTGGGAGTCAGCGGTATCGGTTTTGAGTCGCTGCTGGTGAGATTGACTAGCATTAATCTGCTTTCTGTTTCGCCTTGGACGCCGATGTAAGCAAAAGCTCGATCGCGGCTGCGAAAGGAACTGCTAAACGGTTGAATTGGCGTTCCTTTATTTTGGTTGTTTTCTCCGAAATACTTGTCGGTTGCTCCGGCGAGTTTTACTGTGTAGGTAACGCCGTAGGGTGCTGGATCTTTGAGGGTGTAAGCCATGCGCCTTCCAGCCCAACTAAATTTACCGGGGAGGGGGGGTTCTAGCTTTAAGTTTTCCTCGACGCTGGAGTGGTTCATCGGTCGAAAGAAGGTGAGGATAAAGCCGGTATCTTCAGCGCCGATTTGTTTGTTTTCCCAGGTAAATTCTCGCACTCTGGGTGCTGTGCGATCGCCGCTCAGCAGCAGCAGACCCATTAAGAGGCTCAGCACTAGCATGAGGGCGATCGCCGTGCGGTCGATCGGCTGTTTGAATGGCAGAATAGCTAAGGGTGAAGGATTAATTTTTTTGTTAAAAATACTCACAAATCTTTCTCTCCTATTTCTGCTGAAAATTAACTACCAAATTTTCCCTCTTAAATTTTACAGTCCTAGATGCACTCCCTACCCTCAGAAACCCGTTTTTTCTACCAGCGAAAAGGACTGCAACGAAGTATGCTGGTAAAAAACTCGGTTTCTGAAAGTTGTGGTGCGTCCTGGACTGAATTAAACTCACGATCTAAAATCGGTGGAGTCTGCTGCACGTCCAACAGCCTCCACCGATTTTAGATGTGAAATTTGAGATTTTAGCTTGTATGGCGTCTCAGAGCTAAAAATTGCTCGATCGAGAGAGGTTTTGGCGATCGTATAGCACCCTACCATTGTTCCAGTTGCGTCAAGCACTGTTTGAGCTTTAAGATTTTTTATCCCATCTCAAATCGCCAATTCTTTAACAGGTTGAGGGGTAACACAGGCGTTCTACCCCTCCTACTAATAATCATGACGACTACTTAGCTGAGATCCCTTTCACGAATCCTTGACAATGGGTATCTTGGAACTATTATTAACGGCTGACAGTGTATACGGCGATTCAGGTTCGGGATATAGCTTAGAATATTTGCTATCGTAATGCCTGACCTCAAAATAGTTTAAGTTTGACGGGTGAGGCTTATATATGGTGAAACATTCCAACAGACAAAAAGTTGCGGCACTCTCTAAAAGCCCGACATTCACTACTTGATTTTTGAAGATGCGACCTGATTTTATCCACTGTTTCATCTGGTTTCTTGACAAACAGTAAAATGCTGAATGAGGATTGTTAAACTCCGCAAATTTTACACCTTCTATCTCTACACTAGATAGCTGATTCCACAATAGCGGCTGCTGTATTGTCAAATCAATATATCTCTTGGTTCCTTGATCCATTTCATAACGGTTTGGGTAAAGAATAGCATTCTCATACCCGCTTTGTCGGTTAAAATTTTCTAATTTTTCTAGAATGAAAGCATCGTACAAAACAATGTCATCTTCTATGAATAAAAACCAGTCAAATTTTTCTACTCTTTCGACAAATTCTTCCTGAAGTCTAAACTCTACCAACATGGGGTCGCATTCAGGGCCTTCTTGTATCTGAATGCACTTAATTTGATATTCAGGTAAGTACGCTGTAACGTGCCTGTTTGGTAGAGTTTGGATCGCAATAGTCAGGTCGCAATGAGCAAAACTCGTCAACAGTCCATCTATTGTGTGCCTGAGTCTCTCAATTTTTTCTGTGGCTTTTTCTGGATTGTTAGATTCTTCAACAGATGTAATGTGTGCGACAGCCGCAAAGACTTTGGGCCGTGCTTTTTCTGGCTGTTCGTTTTCTTTGAATAAATCTATAATGCGATCTCTTTGATAAAAAAACATCAGTTTAGTATACCTCGTGGCAACTCGCGATATTTCTTGTAACAAAGCCAGTTGTAAAAAGATAAAGTGCATTACTTTTCTTCTGGTATTTGTTTCGCTTGACATATAGACAATCTCCTTTTTGTTTACTGAAATAGGGTATTGATTGGAATTAAATCCATCGGTGATATTTTATCGATTGGCAGACCCAAACCAAAAGTGACTCTACACCAAAGTAGAGTTGCCAGCACCCCTACAAACAGCCCTGTTAATTGAAGATCCTGCCAAAAACAAGTTAGTCCTTCCCGCCACAAACCGTAGTTAGTTACTATATACGTAGGAAGGTCGCCGAGAGCTACAGCAATCACGGCACCTAAATTACCTTTTAAGTGGTATCCCAGCGGTATACTTATACATAGATTCACAAAAGTCAGCAGATTACCCATAGCTGGGTACTGAGACTTTCCTACGGCTAACAGACAAGAACCCATCATATTGTGGAGGGTGGTGTGCCAGATACCTAAAGCCAAGATTGGCATCATCCAAGATGCAGCCCAATACTCTTTCCTGTACAGTATTAAAATTAACTGGTCTCCAAAGGTCACAAAAATTGCTAAACCTACGGCTAACGGTATTAGAATTAGCTTGCGGTTCTTGAGTATCTTCGCGCGCAACTCCTGTCGCGGCAACTCTGCCAGCATAGAAATTGAGGGAAAAATCACCCTGCCGCTAATGGCGATGATGACTTGGCGCGGCATATCGCCGAGAGTAAAAGCGATGCCGTAAATGCCCAACATTGTTAAAGTAAATATTTTCCCGAGGATGAGTCTATCGGCTTGAGAACACAAGAAAAACAAAGCCGTAGACACAAATATCCATTTGCCATAAGAAAATATTTCTTTAGCTGCTTCTTTATCCCAAGCAAAGCGGTTTGACTTGCCGGGAATCAAAAAATGGCTCCATACTAACTCCATTACAGCTCCAGTCAAGCCGCCGGCGATGATGGCCCAAATACTGCGATCGAACCAGGCCCAGACAATCATTACTATAGTAGAAACAATCTGTATGCCCAACTCAAAAATTACTACTTCCTTCACTGCCATTTTGCGTTCTAGGCTGGATGTGGCTGTGGATTTAAACCCTCCTATTACGGAATTTATACCTATTATTGGAATCAACCATAGGAGACGGGGATCTCCATAAAAACTAGCAACAGGCTGGGTAATTATAACCAAACAAATCCAAATGAAAAAGCTGCGAATAACTTGCAGCGTCCAAGCGGTATTGAGAAATTCAGGATCTTCGCCGCGTTTGTTCTGGATGATGCTTGGGCCTAGACCGATGTCTGAGAATAAGTTAATCCCTGTGATGAAAACGTAGGCTAGACCTACTAGACCAAATAATTCGGGCAAAAGCAGACGCGTCAGGATTAAGTTGCTGGCAAATCGGATAATTTGACTGCTTCCATAGCTGGCGATCGTCCAGATAGCACCTTTGACAGCTAATTTTTTTTCTGATGACATATACTCAGAATTTATTTCCTAATTACGAGTGTAGTTGCTGAATTTGTTATTTGCAACTCCTACAGGATGCTGCTGCCACTTTCGTAGCTGACTGTACAGTATCTTTATTTGTATACGGAGAACGGGTCTTAAGTGTCCATGTCGCAATAAAGCTAAAAATTTAATCTCATACTTACTCCATACCTAATAATCATAAGGATTTTTTGGTTCGGGAATTGGTTTGAGGGAGGATGCTTGAATGATTAATTTGCGCTTGCCTTGCAATTCTTCTACGATCGTTTCTCCTTCTATTTCTAGCCAACTGTCTGGGGCAAATGTGGCCCGGCTTTGACCGATCAGTAATTTTACCGGCAACCCGATCGGATAGGCGTCTGCCGCGCAGCAGGTAATGATAAAACGCCCGATCCACATATATTGTTCTGCTATGTTGGGGGGGTGAATTACAAATCCTTGAACTTTGACTTTTTGACCTCTGTATGTATCGGGTTCTGGATTGAAATTCAACAGTCGCACCCATTCGACGAGCGATCGCAGTTCGGGTTTTGTAGTATTGCGAAATTCTTGGGGTTGCAGTCTGGTGATTGGCAGAGATTCGGTGAGGCCTCGTTCTAATGCTGTCTGGCTGGTAAAAGTGCGTGGCGTTGTTAGTAAACCTATTAATGCGACGCTCAAAATTAAGGTGCTGCCAATACTGGGGGGAAACAAAGTAACGTGTTCAACTTCTGTGATTCTGAGAGAGTTATTTGCTGCTGATGTCCGCGATTGCTTTGTGGTGCGATCGAGCTTTATGAGTTCCCAAGTTTTTAACCCGCCAATCACCATTAAGCCGATTCCTCCCGCTAGAGTCAAGCCAAAGTAATTGGGGTGAATGAGAATGCTTAATTTGCCGGTGATCCAATATTTGAGGAGCAGTATTCCCCACGCTAAGATAGCGAGGGCGTCCAGCCAGGGGCTAATTTTTTTAAGATTCATTTTGTAAGAGTCATTAGTCATTGGTCATTGGTCATTGGTCATTGGGAATCTATCGTTATTTGTCAGTCCGGGCTAATTTATTAGCCTAGATACAAGTTGACAGCGAGGGTCATTAAAAAAGTTAACTGAGCTGCCAACACAATTAAGTAAACTACGGCTCGACCTTTAAAAATTGACAGCATTAAACCGATGCCTTTGAGGTCAATCATCGGACCGAAAACGAGAAATGCTAATAGCGAACCGCTGGTAAATATGGAAGCAAAAGACAGGGCAAAAAAGGCATCTACCGTAGAACAAATCGACACGACTGCGCCTAATATCAGCATGGCGAAAATTGAAGAAATAGGGCCTTGACCGAGATTGAGAATTAGGTCGCGGGGTACGCCAACTTGAATGATTGCTGCGATCGCACTTCCGATTACCAACACTCCTCCCAATTCGCGCAACTCCTGTACCATCGTGTTTAAAAGCAGGCGCAGACGCTCTTTAGAAACGCGGTGGAACATAGATGAACGTTTCGAGGTTTTTTCTGTTTTGCCTGTTGGTAATGGCTTCCAGTCGTCTTGTAGCAAAGATTCGATCGGCACTGCCCCCCCCGGCTGACCGAGCATAAATGTTCCCGACTGCAACAGCACCGGAGTGTTGGCTTGGACGAGTTCTTTTTCGGAAAACTCTGGTTTTGGCAAGGGGATGGCGCGGGCTACAGAAGCTTGCAGCAGAGGCCGCAAGTCTTTTTGGGCGCTGAACACCCAGCCGATAATTGTGGCTGTGACTAGGGAAAATACCACCCGCAAAACTACAATTTCTGGCTGATCGCGAAATGCCGTCCAAGTCGCCCAAATTACCACGGGGTTGATGGTGGGGGCCGCAAGCAAAAAGCCGATCGCGGCTGGTGCGGGAACTCCCTGCATCAGTAACCTGCGGGCTACAGGCACGTTACCGCACTCGCACACGGGAAACAAAAAGCCGATCGAACTGCCCATCAAAGCCCCCAGCAGCGGGTTTCGCGGGATGCGCGATACGAGTTTGCGTTCGTCTACAAACCCCAGCAGCAAACCTGAAAATAAAACTCCGAGCAGCAGAAAAGGTATTGCCTCTACTAACAAGCTGAGAAAAAGGGTAAAAGCATTGTTTAACTGATTTGTTAAGCCCGGTTGCATCGATCACCTACTGGTAGATTGCTATTTAGTTATACGTCTTTGGTAGAACTCCTTGTAGATCATACCAAAGCATAGCACTAAGTTAAGATCCAGTTAATTTTTTTTTGCCTTTTTTTTGCGGCATTTTGTAGACATTCTAATTTAATCAAGGCTGATGCCTTGAATGATTTGGAATGGTTAAACTTGTTTGAATTTGACTGAATTTTTATTCATATCCGCCTCGTACAGCCAATCAATAATTGACTCTGCCAACCGTCGCCGATTTGATGGATCTTTCGGTTAACAATGGTTGATTGTAGAACAACTGCCTGGGCTGATTTTGGAGATTGCGGGCGAGGTTGACTGTTTTATATTATGTGCGATCGAAGAATTGCTATAAAATTGGTTTGTAGTGAGGACTAAAGTCCTCACTACAAACCAATAGAGGACTCACAGGCGGGTGTGACTGGCTTACCTACCGTTACGGGGGGTTGCGAGTACCGGATCGGGGAGATAGGATGAAATCGCCTCAAATGCCTTAGCTTGCGGGGATCGCAGCTATCGCGCTTAGCGAGCTAAAACTCAGGGATGCGATCGCCCTGGCTTTGTGCTTTTAACTTGTTTAATTTCGCTGTATCGCAGGGGCGATCGGGCAATTCCGATTTTCTTCTATTGTCAATCAATTATATTTCTCGGTATAATAATTTATTAACAAAAGGTTAAGACGATAACTTAAGGTTAATGAATAGTTAAATAGTCGAACCAAGCGTTAATACCGCTCAAGTCAGTATAAAATAAAGTCAGGTATAATTACCAGGGCGCATTTATCTCGGTTATACTCAATCTTGCCTAATACTTTAAGTGGTAAAATTTCATTTACTACAGTCAGTTTTTTGTGTAATTTAAAATGCAGTTTGCTAGGCGAATGCCGATCGAAGCAGTCAGCAACTCACTTGCTGACCTTTGGTAGCTGAAGGTCTGCTGGCAAATAGAACCCTAAAAAAGCGTGCTGATGAATTTATGTTGAATACCTCCTGCGTAGAAAGACCAGTCCAAACCACGTCCCAGGCTTCCATCAGAGAACTTTGTTTAGACTCTACTCTCCAAGAATTGTCGCTTTACGATTTTCAGGTAGAAGCTACGGATTGGGGAATGCAAATTTCCCAGATGTTAGAATCTAATCCGCTGTTACCGGGAGTCATTGTGACCCATCAAGGTGAATTTGCCGGTATGATTTCCCGGCGGAGATTTTTAGAATTTATCAGCCGTCCTTTTGGGCGAGAATTATTTTTAAAGCGGCCTGTGAGCGCTTTGTACCGATTTGCCGAAACAGAGAATTTAATTTTTCCCAGCAATACTTTAATCGTCGATGCAGCCAGGAAGTCGCTGTTGCGATCGAAAGAACTGCTTTACGAACCGATTGTAGTTCAAGTGTCGCCTCAAACTTATACTTTGCTAGACGTACACGAACTGTTAGTAGCCCAATCCAACATTCACGAACTAGCGACAAAATTGCTGAGGCAGCAAACTCAATCTCAACTAATTCAAACCGAAAAACTAGCCAGTTTGGGGCAGATGGTAGCTGGAGTCGCCCACGAAATTAGAAATCCCGTCACCTGCATCAGGGGAAATATCGGCTTTTTGTCCAACTACTCGAAAGACATCATGGATTTGCTGTCTGCTTACGAACACATTGTCGGTGACAGCGAAAAAATTGACGGATTCAAAAAAAACATAGACTTCGATTTTTTGCAAAAAGATTGGGTGGAAATTCTCAAAAGTATGAAAGTTTCATCCGAAAGGCTGACCGAACTCGTCACCAGCTTGCACACTTTTTCTCACATGGACGAAGCCCGCTTGAAACAAGCTAACATCCACGAATGTATTGACAGTACGCTGCTAATTATGAAAAACCGTCTTAAGTACGAGATTGAAGTAGTTAAAAGCTATGGTGATTTGCCTTTATTCAAGTGTTACTCTGGTCAGTTGAGCCAGGTATTTATGAATATTATCAGCAATGCGATCGACGCTTTGGAAGAGGTAAAAGGAGAAAAAGGTTTTGTGCCTGCGATTACTATTGAAACCGAGGTAATAGACAGTTCAGACGGAGATTGCGTGAATTCGGAATTAATTCAAAATTATGTTATGGGCGATCGACAAAATGCCAAACAGTTATCATCCGCCAGCCAAAACGGCGACTTCTGCCCAGAAGCAGCGGAAAAAAATCAAAATAACGCTTGGATAGCCATTAGAATTGCCGATAACGGGCCGGGAATTCCGCCAGAAATTCAGCGGCGGATTTTTGAGACATTTTTCACCACTAAACCCGCTGGGAAAGGTACCGGTTTGGGGTTGGCAATTACCCATCAAATTGTTACGGAAAAGCATAAAGGCAAGTTAAATTTGCATTCTACGCCCGGTACAGGTACTGAATTTGAAATTTTGTTGCCATTGATTTGAAGCAATAAGTCATATCAAATCTATTAGCATCGCAACTATTCCTATCTCTCTTCTCGACCTCTGCGTGAATCAGCGTCAATCCCTTGTCATCTGCGGTTAATACATTCTCTTTTTTTAACCGCAGATACAGGCAGATTAACACCGATTAACGCAGATTAATTAGATCGATTCCGGTTGCACCATCCGTGATTGTTGACTGTTGACTCGACTTTACAATTCCGATGCTACCGGAATTGATATCAGTTGTTATTAATTATTAGTAATTGGTAATTACAACAGTTCGGACATATTTTGGGAGAGTCAGGCTCTGAGAGAGCCGTATTCTAGGAGTTTTCGGTAGTTTGGAT
>NZ_JAUBPO010000057.1:0-48932 GCF_036700785.1 Microcoleus sp. S28C3
TCTCTCGTCCCCTCGCTATCTCTGAACTCCTCACCTTTCGGGGGTTTCAATATCTCACTCCTTAAGAGAACAGTGTCCGCCATCCTTAAAAAATTTGGCTGGGAGCGAGAGTTTCGATCGATATCCAGTAAACGAGTTCGAGTTTGGTGCAAAACTCAACCCGAACCCGTCCCCCTCCCCGTCCCCGTCCCCGAACCCGAACCCGTCCCTGAATTTGAGGTTGATTCAATCCCTGTTGAGGCTGCTGATCGACCTCACTTTTTAGAAATCGACCAAAAAAATGAGGTCGATCGTAAGGTTGATCACCCTGCTACAGAAGCATTTGATCAACCTGATCAACCCGATCATCCTATTTCTGAAAAAATACTAAATTCTGATCTGACCTCCGATCCAACCTCCGATCCAAGCTCCGATCAGACTTCAGCTCCGACCGTAGATTGGATATCTGCTCTGGCAGCGAAGTCGTTAGCGCAACGCTTGAAAAATTCCACGGCAGCGAAAGATTTTCCCAGTTTGGGTGAGAAAGTCGATCACGTTGATCGCGTCGATCAATCCCTTGCACAGCAGGGTGATCAACCTAGCGATCGACCTCAAAATTTGGAGCCATTTTCAAAAAATGAGGTCGATCGGCAGCCTCAACAAAACGCCGAAACAGGGGATCTTGTCGAATATATTCGGCTAGCGATCGAAGCCGGCGATCGAGAAACAGCTCTTGATATTCAGACCATGCTCAAGGAAGTTTGCAGCAAAGGCGCAGCCGATCGCCAGAAAGTCTGGAACTCCCTTACCGCTGATGAAAAAACCGCTTTTAATGGATTGATTTCCCCAGACCCGACACCAACTCCGACACCGGAATCGACAATGCCAACAGCAGAACCGACAGCGGAGACAGTGGAGACAGTAGAGACTGTGGAGACACCCACAGCAGTCCCAACACCGGAACCAGCAGCTACCGCCGGGGCAATAGCAGATCCCAATAAGAGTGAAGGAATAGATGAGAAGGATGCCGAAAAACTGAGAGAGATAGCAACTATTTGGTGGGATGAATACTACCCAGAACAATTGCAAAACCTACTCACTCAGATGTATGGATGGAAAGCGCCAGGGACGAAATACTGCGGAGAAATCATCAATCAGTGGCTGGAAAAAGAAGATGATTTAGTTCGCGATCGAATCAATCAATTGATATCAACCAAAACTCAAAATCTGACTGAGGAAACACATGAAAAATGAGACAAGCCTCACAGTTGAGCAACAGTTCAAGCTCAAAGTTTATGCCAACCAAACCCTATCACTTTCTGCGAAAGAATCGCGCATTTTACTTGTGGAAATGATGCGCCAGAACATGATCCAAGACAACGAAATCAAAAATTTACTCAATCCAAATCCAAATGAATAATTTCTGCGATGCTAAAACTGCTTGTAAAATCCTCAATTGTAGCGATCGAACCCTTCTGCGATACAGAAACCAAAACAAACTTATAGAAGGGATTCACTGGGGTAGAAATCCTGGCGGAAAAGTTCTCTACAATCAACAACTGATTGAACAATTGATAACTTGTGGTGGGGATATCACTCATCCGGACCATCAGAAATTTATGGAGAGGTATCTCACTGATTTACCTCAAAATCAACATCAGAAACCGGGTCGAAAACAGGGAACAAATCTGGTAGTTTTGGCGGGTTGACCAGTCCGGCATAATTTTCATAAAGTGTTCTCACATCGTGACCGGTGAGGGCTGCGATCGAAACAGGATTCATGCCAGATTCCAAGCCATGCGAAATTAGCGTATGTCGGGTATTGTAAGGTTTTCGATAATCAATTTCAAGGGATGCAAGCGCAGGTTTCCAGTAGCGGTTGCAGAAATTTTTGGAATCGATCGCTCTACCTTCGATGCTGGTGAAAATTAAATCATCAGGTTGGAAGTCAGTCGATCGCCGGCTCAGTAATAACTGTTGCAGCCGTGGAGTTAGCGGCACCGTGCGGTCTTTATTCCGCTTGGCTGCTTTCCGATCACCGTTACTCAAACTTTCTCCGATCCAGATGCGATCGCAGTTGTGGGAACAATGTCGCCAGACGAGAGCTGCTGCTTCGCCGGTGCGAAGGCCGACGCCGAATTTGAATTCCACATAGTCCGCATAATGTTTCAGATTCTCGTTTGAGCGGAATTTTTGGACGATCGCGCTTATTTCTGTAAGCGTGAACGGTTCTGGGCGTTGTTTGGGAGCTACGTTCACCTTGACTTCCTCCCAAGGATTTTCGAGAACTAGCTTCTTTTTTCTGGCCCACTCCCAGCAAGCATTAAGCATGATAATCCGTTCCCTTACGGTACCGGGTTCAAGTTTCTGTGCCAGCCAATCTCTAAATTTTTCTGCAACAGTTTCAGAAACAGAAATTGTGCTTTTGTTTTTGAAAAACGCAGAAACGTGTTTCTCAAGTCCAAGATATTTAGCGAAAGTAGAAGGCTCAACTTTCCGGCGCTTGTACTCGATAAATTGGTGAAACAGGTCAGAAACAGAGATGGATTCTTGTTTCTGGGGTTTGTATTTTGCCAGAGACGGGTCAAAATTGCCACTGGTCATATCGAGTTCGATCGTCCGCGCTTTGATGCTAGCCGCTTTACGGTTGACTATCGAGTCTGGCAAACCGAGATATAGCCAGAAACGTTTACCTTGCCACGACCAGGCAAGTCGCAGCCGATCTTTGAAAACTTCTATATTTACTGAGCCTTTTGGCATACCCCAGATTTATCGCAGATTTATCGCAGTGATTGTCTGAGTATGTCATATTCTGTCACCCCTTATTGAGAATGGGTAAGGAACGATTTATCTAGTAAAAATAATGGAACCCTTATAAAATAAGGATTCCATCTATCGGAGCGGCGGGATTTGAACCCACGACCCCTACTACCCCAAAGTAGTGCGCTACCAAGCTGCGCTACGCCCCGACAGCTTTAATAGCTTAGCATGGAATTCTATAGAAAGTCAAAAAACTTTTAAAACTTTTGCGGCCTGCACCAAACTCGGAACCGCAGCCGCCGGCCAAAAACCCTCGCACCTCCGACCAGCATTTAAGATCAATTGCACGCTGTAACTTTCGGGATAACCTTCCACCTGCACCCACAGCAAGTCACTTTCGGCTTCAATGGCGATTTTTTCCTCGTCCATTAACTCAGAGGCCATGTGACTCATTGTGCCGGCTAATTGCCCCAACAATCGGCAAAAATCGTTCAACTCAGCCTCCGTAAGTTCGATCGCCCAACCGTCGCCAGCCACCAAACCCTGAAACTCCTCCGCCTCCGGGTTCCATCCCAAACGCCACCCAACACCCGTTTTAATTACACGTTCCACCATTGAGGAATTTTAGATTTTAGATTTTGGATTTTAGATTTGTAGAACTTACCCATAAATACGAAAGAAACCGGGTTTTTTACCATTGTTAAAGGCCGGGATGCAGTATTTCCCTAAAAAACCCGGTTTTTGCATCCATGAGTATTAAGGTGCCAGCAACTTCGCATCTCCCGGCTGCGGCTGCGGTATCTCCGGGGAATTCGATCGCCCTTGTGGTTTTTCCCCCGCCGCCGGTGTGCGCCCGCCCCCGGAACTCTCCGTAAAAACATCAACCAAAGCTTGAACCAAAGCATCCCGCTGCGATCTATTTAACCTTTGAATAGCAGCACGATCCTGTTCCATGGGATTTGAGCGCAAAACGTCGTTTCCCGGATACACGCTTTCTACCAAATAATCTGGAGTCGCCCCCAAATAGTCAGCTAAACTCAACTTCCAATCAAATCGGTAATTGGGCGGGCGTCCTTTGACAAATACGTGATATCGAATCAACCGCCCGACTAAAGTATTGGTAGGATCGACTTTTCCTGTTTCCTTAGAAATGTAGTTATTTTCGATCGGCAAATCCGGCAATTTTTCATACACCAATTTCCACGCATCTTGCACCCTCACTTGCAACGGCGCAGATTGTTGAGCCACCTGCTGCACGGACGCAGGCTCAGAACTCCGCAGCAGCGAAGGTTCCAAAGCCGACATACTCAATTCGCCCGATTCCAATACCCAACTCAAAAGCGTGAAAATCGCCACACTCAAAGTAACGCACAGAAAACTTAAGCCCTGCTTTAATTTATTCACGGTTTTGACACTTTTAAACATAGAAAAATTTCATAATCTTACGACCAGCAAAGTCCTACTTTCTAAGTTTATGAATTAGGAAAAGAAACCCGGTTGGCAGCATCCTGATTTTGTAAAAAGCGTTTTTTAGCAGTGCGAGCTTCCGGCTCAGTTGCTTATATAAAATAAACCGAGTTTTTCGCCTAGGCGCGCCAGTCTAGTTTAAAAAAGTTTTGGGTTTTGAGTTGACAAAAATTGCTTGCAACTCACCACTAAAACCCAAAACTCCCGAAGTCTAGATATCTCCGATTATTTCCGGCTGAGTCAGTTCGTCCGACATCTCAAATATCGCCCGCATTACAGGTTTCATTTGATGGTCGTCCATATTGTCAAAATCTTCATAGCGACGGCGTTTTGCGCGGTTCGCCACCTGTACCGTAATCCGATAGCGGTTGGATGCAGCACCGATCAACTCTTCCGCCCGACGGGTTAGCTGAGTTGAATCGAAGGTTGGACGCTTAACCATGAGACTACCTACTTTATGTAATGTTACATTCTAGTCTAGTATGTCAAGATTCATAATTTATTAACTGAGTATCATTGCTTATGCAGGCAGCAACAGCCTATTCCTTTGGTCACTTGCATCGGGGAAATTCTCATCCCCTCAAATTGGTTGCTTTCGGTGACAGCTTAATCTACGGTTTCGGCGACGGTGTAGGCGGTGGCTGGGTAGAAAGACTGCGCCGACAGTGGATGTTACCGGAGAGTGCAGGACACGTTTTATACAATTTGGGCGTTCGGGGCGATCGCACCTATCAAGTCTCCCAGCGCCTGGAAAACGAGTTTCGCCACCGTGGCGAGCTCAGAAACCGCGTCCCGGATGCGATTATTCTTTCCGTCGGCCTCAACGATTCGGCGAGAGTGCAGTCGCCTACCGGGCGCAGCTACACTGAGTTTGAACATTTTAAAAATGTTTTGGATAATTTATTAGACACTTCCAAACAACTTTGTCCGGTGATATTTGTCGGGATGGTGCCCGTGGATGAAAGTAAAATGCCTTTTCAAGATTGTTTGTATTACAGTCATGCCGACCAATATCGGTATAAGGAAGCAACAAAATTAGCTTGTCAGTTGCGGGGAATTCCCTATTTAGATATTTTTGATAAATGGATAAATCGGGGCAGTGATTGGTGGCGATCGCGCCTGATTGCAGACGGGCTACATCCCAATGCAGCGGGGTATAAATCTTTATTTGAAGATGCAACGAGTTGGGAACCGCTAGCCGCTATTAGTCATTAGTCATTAATCAAGTCGAGCGAGGGCGGGCACTCTTGGCACTGCCCCTACATAATACAGGTTCTGCATCCAGGACTGTATAAATTTAAGGTAGATAAGGGAGATAAGCAACATAAGGATTTTAAGGAATTTAAGCCTTTTATAATCCACACTAAGAATAAAAATATTTATTTTAAAAGACCGTATCTTCCCCCCACGAAAAATTAAAAGATTCAACAATGAGTACATAAGTGAGGGAAAGAGCAAGTTCGGCAGGAATCAATCAGCCTATTAACAGCTTGCTTGTCCTCAATAAAAAACTTGTGTAAATTGGAGAATCAAAAATGTCTGTATTACATCGCATAAAATCCGGTACATCTGTTTTATTAACATTGGGAACTGTTGCCGCAACCGCAGCGCCGATGCTAGCTCCCGCGCCTTCTTTTGCTCAAACAGCTTTTTCGGATGTTAATAATAACTACTGGGCAAAAGATTTTATTCAAGATTTGTCAGAAAGAGGAATTATCAAAGGATTTCCAGATGGCAGTTTTCGCCCGGATGCACCGGTAACGCGGGCTGAATTCGCGGCAATGATCCGTTCTGTGAAAAAGGCAAAAACCCGCGCAGCCGTGGGGTTTGCCGATGTTCCGTCTAATTTTTGGGCAAGCGGGGCGATCGCAGAAGCTTACGAAATGGGATGGATGTCTGGCTATCCCGGCAATGTTTTCAGACCGGCACAGCAGATTCCTCGCGTTCAAGTTGTAGTCGCTTTAAATAACGGCATGGGCTATGAGCCTACGTGCGATTTTCAAGATGTTCTCAGCTACTATAGCGATGCGGGTGAGATTCAAAGTTATGCTGTCAAAAGCGTTGCTGCTGCTACTGAAAAACAGTTAGTTGTCAGCTATCCCAATCCTAAATCTCTCAAACCGAACAAATCAGCAACGCGAGCTGAAGTAGCTGCTTTTATCTATCAAACATTAGTGAGTACCAATCAAGCAAGGGCAATTAATTCTCCTTACATTGCCAAGATTGATGTTAGCGAGTCTGTTGCTGTGAAAATTCCCAGCGGGGCGACTATTCCAGTCGAGTACGCAAAAGGTAAGATTTTGCTCGGCCCCAATGACAAGTCTCCGATTACGCTGACTGTAGCTGCGGATATCGCGGGCAATAATGGCCAAGTGCTGATACCCGAAGGCTCGAAAATTAGCGGCGAATTGCGATCGACTGCTTCGGGCGTTCAGTTTGTGGCTCAAGAATTAAGTATCATCAACGGCAGCAGAGTGCCTCTCAAAGCCACTTCGCAACTGATTACTAGGAAAGAAACTGTTACCAAGGGCGTTAATGTTGGTAATCTGGTTAAGAATACGGCGTTGGGTGCAGCAGCAGCGGCGGCGATCGCAGGTGTTACGGGCGATCGGGCGATCGCGACTGAAGAGGTGCTCGGCGGCGCGGGAATCGGGACTTTGATCGGGGTGTTTTTGGGGAGAGATAAAGTCGATTTGTATGCTGTTAATCCCGACACCGATTTAGATTTGCAGTTGGATTCCGAGTTGGTAGTTGGTACTACCACCACAGGCATTTGTAGCGCTCGATAGAGCCGATACTTGGAAATTTCCTCAAACCCCTCGCCTTGCAGGAGAGGGGCTTTAATGTTTGTATTTTACCTCGCTACAAGTGCATCTAATCAAACAATTATTCAGAAAAATTTTAACTTGTTAATTTCTACGGACATCCCAAACTTTCTCGGGTAGAAACTCCCGTCACGGGATTGACACCATTTGCTTTCTCGCACAGGATATTCACTTGATAAGCGTCGATAATCGCGTCAGTAAAATCAGCACCGGAAATTGCAGCATCATAAAACCGAGTTCGAGTCATAATTGCCTCGGAAAAATTAGCATTCGTCAAATTAGCGCCGTCGAATGTAACTCTATCTACCAAAGCACCGGAGAGGTTTGCACCTGACAAGTTGGCCTTCAGCAAAACTCCCTTAGTCAAAATCGCATTAGTTAAATCAGCACCTTGAAAATTTGTTCCCCGCATTTGGGCCGCGACAAATGTTCCCCCCGCTAAATCCGAGTTGGAAAAATCGCGATCGGACAAATTAATATTTGTGTAATTAATATTTTTTTTAGGCAGCGCAAATGCCGGAGTAGCACTCAGCAGCACCCACCCACAAGCCAACACTAAACTTAAAATCAGGCTCAGGAAAATTCGGAAGACACTTTTCATGATGATGGGAATGGGGAATTGGGCATTGGGCATTGGGAATGGGGCATTGGGAATGGGGCATTGTTGACTGTTGACTGTTGACTGTTGACTGTTGACAACTAACAACTAACAACTAACAACTAACAACTAACAACTAACAACTAACAACTGACAACTGACAACTGACTAATTAAAATCGCTTTACCCAATCTTCGCCAACGCGAAGTGTCAAGTCAGAATTGATTTCACCCGTAGAAGATGCTTCAATTTTACCGCCGCCTAACTCTTTTTGCAGTAGATTCGCTGCCTCTAAATCGCCTTGCTGAACAATAATTTGACTTTGACGCTCCTTCTGGGGCGAATCCTGCACTACAGATACATTAAAAAAGCCCTTTTTTCTGAGAAATTCAGCAACAGTTTTTGCGGTTGCTGGTTTATTAGAAGCGTTTTGGACAGCTATTTTGAGGTTTTTGGGCAAAACAGACTCGGTTGGATTGCGAAATCGTCCTTGTGCAAAATCCGGCACGCTCTGGTTGAAATATTGTGTCATAATGCGATCGACCTTGAGCGCATCTAAAATCCAATAACTCCTCAAATCCCCTTGTTTTGAGCTAGAACTTCCAGGCAACATTACCATTTTAAAAGTATCTCGCTCTAATTGCAAACCGAAATTTGCCAGCGTCAATATTTCCTCATAATTGAGGTTTGTATCCACATATTTTTGCATCAATCGAACAATTTGTGGCAAGCGTACCAATACTGATGGACTTGTGAGGCGGTTCCGAATAACTTGAATTAAAGATTGCTGCCGCTGAATGCGACCAATATCTCCTAAACCGTCGTTGCGAAATCGAGCAAATTGTTCTGCTTGTTCTCCGTTGAGAGTTTGCCATCCCTGGGCTAAGTTTATTTTTAACTTTTGGGCAGTATCTGTATAGGACATCGCGCGAGGTACAAACACCTCAACTCCGCCCAACAAATCGACTAATTCCCGAAACGCACTGCTGCTGACTCGCACGTATCGTTCAATCCTCGTATTGTTCAGCATACTGCTAACCAATCGCGTCGCCAAAGCTGCTCCTCCCGTCGCATTGGCTTCGCTAATTTTGCTGAATCTAATTCCGGGAACATCGACTTTAGTATCTCGCGGAACAGACAGCAAACTAATAGATTTCTCTCTAGGATCGAGGTGCAATAAGAGTATTGTATCGCTGCGACCCTCAAAAATCTTAGGGCTATTGGCTGCAGCTTCCGGCACGCGGTCAATTCCCAATATCAAGATATTAACTGGGCGCGATAGGCGGTATCCAGAGTTTGATGATGTATAGTTAAAGCCCGTAGCCTCTAATACTCTACTGATAATTGGCGGTTCCACGGGGGCTAACAGGGCGGTAATTGCCCCGATTGTGGCGGAGATGGCGGCTGTGAAAACTAGGAAAAATAGCCCCACTATATACAGGAAGAATTTAGGCTTTTTTCGAGATTCTCGATCGACTGGTTTAACAAAGTTTCTTTTAAAGATTGACAAGTTTTTCATTGACTTGCTGTTGATTATTGCATTTTTTCAGCTTTGCAGTAAAACTTGGGCGGTGCTTCTCGAAAATATTTGAACAAAGCCGGACACAGCCAGCCTTCGAGATTTTTCGATTCCCACCGATACCAGTTACCGCCGTATTCTTCTTTCAACCACAGCATTTCTGCTTGATATCCGGGAAATGGATTGGCTGAAAATAAGAGTCGGAAACCTTGAGCGGCATTGGGAATGTCTGCGACAAGCGCGTTAATCATTTCCGGGACGCCCTGAACAAATGGTTCTCGGACAAGTCCGACTCGCTCGTCGTCAAAAACCCAGGTGTAGTGTTCGCGATAGGGATAAATTACCATCATGGCATTGGACATGGTATTTTCCTCTTTTCATTTCATTTCTTTTATCTGCGAAAATGTAAGTATTGATACATTATATTCTGTTGCGCGGAAGTTGTGCACTATCGGATTTTACCACCCTATTTTAACTTAGGAAATTTCGCTGGTTATTTACCAATTTTTTTCGTCTGTTGCGGGCGAACTCTAGATTTATCGGGATTTATAGCTGTTTTTTTTACTTGTTATTTCTAGATAAGTAATAACAACTTTCTTGAAAGTTAAAGAAAAATTATTGCATATTTTTTGTCGGGTTGTGCCTATTTTTATAACCAATATTACCTTGGTAAGAATGACGAATAGTCTTTATTCACCCAAACTATTAGAACCGAAACCCAAACTACAAACCTATAACTGTTTGTAGTTTGGTGTTATGTTTTTTTTGAAGATACCGTTCAAATTCTAGTCAGCTCAACCAGCGCCTTAGCCAAATATTGATACTGCGGCAAAGTATTGTATAACTGAGCCGAAATCCTCACCAACTGCTTACTAGCATCCGGCCAAGGAATCACCGGAACTTCTATTTTAAAAATCTCCCACAGCGCCTCTTGCAAAGGTGGAATTCCTCCTTTTGCAACCACATCAGACTGGGAGTCTGCCAGTGGCACAACTGCCATCGAACCCACCATTTCATCGGGACAAGGCAGTGGCAAACCTAATTTGTCCGCCAATATTTTTCTCCCCGCCAACGCCAAAGCATGATTTTTGGCCCTCAATTCCGGCCAGCCACCGCTCAATAAAGAACCCATAAAATCAATAGCTACAGGCACGCACAAATAGGGGCTAGGATCGACTGTTCCCATCCAGTCAAATTCTAGTTGAAAGCGCGATTTATCAGCGCGGGGCGAGTTAGCACCGTGACTGATCGTAGTTGGGCGAATAGCATCTTGCTTGTCGCGCCGCACGTATAAAAAGCCCGCACCTTTCGGCGCGCAGAGCCATTTGTGGCAATTTCCCGTATAGTAAGCCGCGCCAATTTCATCTAAATTCAGTGCTACCATTCCCGGCGCGTGAGCTCCGTCTACTAATACATCCACGCCACGGTTAGCTAACTCGCCAACTAACTGTTTGATGGGAAATATTAAACCTGTTTGGCTCACAACGTGGTCTAATAAGGCTAACTTTGTTTGCGGTGAAACGCGCTTAATTATTGCTTCAATAATTTGTTCGGGTGACTCAATTGGAAATGGGACTTCTGCTACTATTACTTTAGCGCCTGTACGCTCGGCTACAAAATTAAGTGTGTTGCGGCAAGCGTTGTATTCCTGATTTGTAGTTAGCAATTCGTCTCCTGGAGAAAAAAAGAGCGATCGCAAAACTGCATTTACTCCCGTCGTCGCATTCGGGACAAATGCCAAGTCATCCTCACTCGCACCTATAAATGCGGCTAACTGATTTCTCGCATTATCCAACAAAGGCTCAAATTCCCGCATTAAAAAGCGCAAAGGTTCTCTTTCCAGTTGTTCCCGAAAAGCGGTTTGCGCTTCCAGTACGGGAATCGGACAAGCCCCAAAAGAGCCGTGATTGAGGAAAGTTATATGGCGATCGAGCAACCAATATTCGTTAATCATTAGTAATTAGTCAGTAGTCATTAGTCAGTAGTCAGTAGTCATTAGTCAGTTAACTGTCAACTGTCAACCGTTAACCATTTTATCTTTTAAGTGCTCAAACTCTTCTAATGTATTGCAATTCGATAACATTACTGCTTCTCGTTCTCCGACAGGTAGAGGGATTGCGGGGATTTGATTTAGCCACACTTGAAAGGAACGTCCACCTCGGTCAATAAAACTTTGCAAACTGGGCAGAGCTTTTTGGCGGTAGAAGCCGCACAAAGGCTCCCAGCGCGAATTTTGATAAGGCACAACTGCTAAAGTTGATTGGGGAAACTCTGTTAACTGACTCGCCCACTTCTGAATAATCTGGGCATCCAACAAAGGCAAATCGCAAGCTAACAGTAAAATCCACTCGGCGGCAATTTCTGTCAATCCCTGAGTCAATGCAACCAAGGGCCCGGAGCCCGGATTGTACTCTACCAGAAATTGGGATGTTTCGGTTAAGGTCGATCGATAGCGATCGGGCCAAGCAGTCAGAACATAAACTGCTGGCGTTAGAACTGCGGCAACTTCCAACGCCCGCTGCAATAGGGATTTGCCCTCAATTTCCAGCAGAGCTTTATCCCTACCCATCCGCGAACTTTGACCGCCGGCAAGCACAATTACAGCAATTTTATGATTAGTCATTGGGAAGAAGGAAGAGGGAAGAAGGAAGAAGGAAGTTCGGCAACGGATTATGTAACGGATGTAACGGATGTCAGGAAGAAGGAATAGGGAAGAAGGAATAGGGAAGAAGGAAGAAAAATTTCTCTCGGTAGGGTGCTGTGTACAAAGCCTGCTCAATGTAGCGTACCCACTGCACACACAACCTGATTAATCATTCTCAACTCAAAACACTAACTGCTTTGCTAACTTCCTCAAGTTTTTGCACGACTTGACCGCTGCTCAATAAAGTTTCTGCCTCAATTAAACCCGAACTCATATCCAAACAAACTCCGCTGCGCCACAGATAAAAGCCGCCGTTCCAGATAGCGGACTGCATCAATTCCGATGGTTTACCCAGCAACACTTCCTGCATTTGTTTTAATAACTCAGAGGCTGATTCCAAGGCAGGATTTGTGCTGCTAAAACCGTAATCTCCGTGAGCTAAAAGCACTCGCTCGAATTCCGCATCCGGCTTAGCAATGCCAATAATCGCAGTCCGATCGCGCGGCAAATCGCAGCTTCCCTCCAATCCTTTGACTGTGGTATAATTTTTGATTCCGCGCAACTCAAAGGCTTTTTGAAACATACCTTCTGTCGGCGGGTGGACGTAGCCGGAGATGACGTTAACGTCGCCAACATAGGGACACCACATCAACTCCATTGTCGAAAAAGGCGGCCGTTTGCCGATTTCGCGGCGGTAGGGTACTAAAGCGGCGGCTTGAGGAAAATGCTTGGGAAGGTAAACAAAACCTAAACCCGTACTGTCAAAAACTTGCTGAACTTTTTCTAAACGGAGTTTCCTCCAGTCAACTCCCAAACCGCGCCAAATTTCAATCAAGGGAATGCCTTCCTTGGTTGGCATGGTATCGCCCCCGTGCATGATGGTTGGGACGCCAGAGGCGGCTAAAATTAGGGCTGTTAAAGGGCTAATTGGAGCCGTGCGCGATCGCCCGTCGTAAGCAACGCCAAACACGGCGACGGTAGAGACGGAAAACCCTTTTTCTCGGTTTGGGGGGGCAAGCATAGGCCCCAATTCTTCATAACCATCGAGCATTCCGGCTAATTCTTCGCCGGTGGGCCGTTTAATGCGGTGGGCAATCATAAAAGCTCCGATTTGAGCCGGTGTTGCTTCTCCCAGCAGCATCATCCGCGTGGCTGCTGCTGCTTCGGAGCGAGTTAAGTTTTCTCCTGTGTGTACTCCGCTGCCAATTTTTCGCAGCAATTCTCTAAATGCGTCACTCATAACTTTTGAAGTTGGTAATTGGTAGTTGGTAATTGGTAGTATTTAAACCGTTTTAAATTTAAATTTCAGAACTATCTATTCAAAATAATCGAATTATACCATTTTCCAAAAAGAAGGCAATTGTTGGAAATATCCAAACCCTTATTTCATCAGTCATTCCCAATCTAAAATCTAAAATATAAAATCTAAAATGGTATTAACTGCCTGATTTTTCTAGCTTTATGACATCAAAAGGCGGCACAAATTCGCGTACCAGATTCCAGAAATGGGCGATCGGCGGAATTTGCATTCGATCGTGTGTTGTCACCAACACCACTTCGCGAGTCCAGGGCGGATCGATCGCCGATTGACCGATCGCCGAAACCTTGGAATTTGGGCGCTCTTGGGCGATCGACCGAACTGCTAAAGTGCGATCGGTTTTCGCCTCCACCAAAGCTGAATGCGGCAGCAAAGCAATCAATTCTCCCTGTCGCACCACACCCCGAAAAGCATCAAGAGTGTTGAGTTCCAAAACAGCATGAAGTTTAGCACCGATGCGTCCAAATTGTTCTTGCACCATCCGCTGCATTCCGTACCCATCCTTAAACACCACTTGCGGGTAACAAATCAATTCCGGCCAAGGTACTCGATCGTACTGGGCCAAGGGATGACCCGCCGCCATCAACACCTCGATCGGCTCATTGTAGAGCACCTCAACCAACATTTCCGGGGCTTGAGTAAAATAGCGGTTGTTCATCACCACCGCTATGTCCACCAAACCGTCTTTGAGGACTTTTAGGGCTCGATCGCTCCCGAGGGAAGTCACCCGCAACTGCACCTCTGGATAGTCGCGGCAAAACTTTTGCAGCACAGGCGGCAAATAAGCAGCGCAAACCGAGTGAATCGCAGCCACGCAAAGTTCCGGCTGCTTTCCCGCCAGTAACTCTCCCAATTCTTCTGCTGCATTTCGCCAAGTCTGACAGATTTTGCGAGCGTGAGGCAGCAGGCGTTCCCCTCCCACAGTCAGCTTCGCGTGGGCCGTGCGGTGAAACAGCGACAAACCCACTTCTGCTTCGAGTCCCTGCACTTGACGGCTAATAGTCGATTGGGTAACGCCGCACTTCCGGGCAGCTTGCTGAAAGCTACCGGTTTCAGCAACTGAAAGAAATGCTTGAAGCTGCTCTAAGCGCATGGATGTTTAATTCGAGATGGTTTCAGAAATTTTACGGGAAGATAATCTGTGACATTAACCGATTTAGTAGAAGAATTTAGTAGACTTTGATACAGGTACAGATTAGTTTTGATTCCGGGGCTAGACGCGGGGATGCTTGGCTCTACGAATCAATTTCCTCGGGTAGGATTTATAAGTCCTCAAGTAGAGGTCGATTCTTCAATATAGAAGGGATTTCTGAATCTGCAAAATCATCAAAAAATGGATATAATAAAGATAAATTCATCGAATTTTGCAGGCTTGTAGCTCAAAGTTTTGAAGGAAATCCCCAGTCATAATCGCTTCATAAAATGCGCTAAATTGCTTGGTTTCTCCCTATGCTTTGGACTTTAAAACTCGCCTTGAATTTCTTACCTCCTCGGGCATTATAATACCTGACTGTCCCTAAATATCTCAATAAATGTACGAATATTGCAGGTCGGTTAAAACCAGCCGTGAACTTTGATCCCCGGACTAAAGCCACTGTTGTTTTCTGTTTTTTTTTGTATAAACTAGGAATTAGCGGGTCAGCAACACAAGTGCAAGTAGGATCGATCGCACAGGAAAGCAGAAATACTGCAATTTCTTAAGATTATGTCATTTAACCACAATTTTATTCCGCAAGGTGGATGTTGCCAGTGGCAACCCCAGTTGATGGGACTGCACGCGGTCAGCGATTTATTAATTGCCTTGGCTTATTATTCAATTCCAGCAATTCTGACATACTTTGCCCGGAAGCAGCGGGACGTGCCTTTGAGCAAGGGGTTACTCCTATTGGGAGCCTGGTTTTTCTGCGGCGGGACAACTCACTTGATGCAAGTTTGGATGCTGGTGCATCCCAGCTACTGGCTGTCAAGTTCGATCGCGGCCGTTACCGCTATCATCTCTCTGTGGGCTGTAGCGTCCCTGATACCCTCGGTTTCTCAAGTGTTGGCTTTGGTTGGGGCGGTCTCTTTAGCAGGAAATACGGTGCTGGGAACTGAAAAGGTCGATCGACGGCAAGCCGACTCTGCCATTAAAAATTCCGTCGCATTCCCCACAACCGAACTCCAGCAAATTAACCAGCAATTGCTCGCAGAAATAACGCAGCGCGAGCGAGTCGAGGAACTCCTGCTTGACGCTTTAGGCAAGCTGCAAGAAAGCGAAGAACGCTTCCGCGTTTTTCAGGAATTATCTCTAGACGGATTTAACGTGTTTCGCAGCATTCGCGACGAATCGACAATTGTGGATTTTGAATGGGAATACGTCAATCCCGCAGCGGCAAAAATTCAGCAGAGTACCGCTGAAGAATTAATCGGCAAGCGATTGCTAGAAGTGCGGCCCGGTCATAAAGATAGCGGTTTGTTCGATCGTTTCGTGCAAGTTGTAGAAACAGGAATTACCCTGGATACCGAGATTTATTACAACAGCGAAGGAATTGTCGGCTGGTTTCGGATGATGACTGTTAAATTGGGCGACGGCATTGCTATTTCTTTTAGCGATATTACTGGGCGCAAGCAAGTAGAAGCCTCCCTGCGCAACGCGCTGCAAAAACTCACTTCTCATTTTGAAAATACTCCTCTAGCGGTGATTGAGTGGGATGAAAACTTTCGGATCAGCGGCTGGTCGCCGGCGGCCCAGAAGATTTTTGGGTGGAAGGAAACAGAAGTTTTAGGCAAGCATTTTAGCGAATGGAAATTTATTCCTCAGGGTGATTTTGAAAAGGTTCAATCAGAAATTTATAGTTTAAAAAGCTCCGACCGTCGCTGCAATATTGTTCGCAACAGCAATTATAATAAGGGTGGTTCGTTGGTGCATTGCGAGTGGTACAATTCGGCTTTTTACAGCGATTCTGGACAGTTAATATCGGTGCTGTCTCTGGTTTTGGATGTGACGGAACGCTTTAATTTTCTGGAAGTGCTGCGACAGTCTGAAGAGCGGTTTCGGATTGCTGCAGAAAGTGCCAGCGATTTGATTTACGAATGGGATATCGAGACCGGCATCGTGCTGTGGTTCGGTCACGTAGACAAACATTTGGAGTACGAAAAAGGCGGATTTCCGAGGACAAGAGCAGCTTGGAATAATATCTTGCACCCGATCGACCGCGATCGAGTCCTGGCGGCGGTCGATCGGTATTTGAGTGCGCCAGACAGTTCTGCCGCCCCATTTTTTCAGGAATACCGCGTTCAGTCCCAGAGGGGCGGCGTGCTCCACTGGATCGATCGGGGCAAAGCAGTGCTTGACAAACAAGGCAATCCCTACAAATGGATCGGCGTGATTAGCGACATCAGCGATCGCAAACAGGCCGAAGAACAGCGGAATCTAGCTTTGGCGCGGGAAAAGGCCGCCCGCCGCGAAGCCGAAGCCAGCGAACTGCTTTACCGCGTCCTCGCTGAAGCCATCCCGCAAATCGTTTGGACTGCCAGACCCGACGGCTGGGTGGACTACTACAACCAGCGCTGGTTTGAATATACTGGCTTGACGCTGGAGGAAACTCAAGGCTGGGGGTGGCAGCTAACCCTGCATCCAGATGACGCGGAAGATTCTGTAGAACGCTGGAATAGCTCCGTACAGACGGGGATGACTTACGAGGTGGAATACCGCTTTAAACGGGCATCTGACGGGGCTTACCGCTGGCATCTGGGCAGGGCATTGCCCGTGCGGGACGCTGAGGGGAAAATTCTCAAATGGTTCGGGACTTGTACGGATATTGACGATCGCCAGCGATCGGCCCAAACAGCCTATTTTCGCGCTAGAGCTTTGGCTTTACTGTCGTCGGCTTCCCTGGATTACGAGGAGGCGCTGCAAGGTTTGGCAGATTTAACAGTACCGGCGCTGGGGGATTGGTGCTGCGTGCATTTGGTCGAGGCCGACGGCTCGATCCGCTTGCACGCAGTTGCTCACTCTGATCCGAGCAAAGTCGCTATGCTGTGGCAAATCGACCGGCGCTTGCCGCTAGACCCCCAGGGACGGCACGGAGTAGCAAAGGTGCTGCGGACTGGGGAGTCGAAGCTCTACGCAGAAATACCGGAATGGGTGATCGAGGCGATTGTGCCGGACAGGGAACTGCTGTCCGTGCTGCGATCGCAGGCGCTGTCGGCAATCTGCGTGCCGCTGATCGCTCGCGGGCGGACGCTGGGAGCGATTTCGCTGCTGTGCGGCGAGTCCGGCCGCCGCTGCGGGGAGGGGGATTTGCTGTTGCTGGAGGATTTGGCGCGGGATGCGGCGGTGGCGATCGACAATGCGCGGCTTTACCGGGAAGCAGCGGAGGCCAACCGGATTAAAGACCAGTTTTTGGGAACGCTTTCTCACGAGTTGCGGACGCCTCTGAACGCGATTTTGGGCTGGGCCCAAATGCTGCGGCAGCGCCAGATGAGTGCCGAAAAAACGGCTGTAGGTTTGGAGACTATTGAGCGAAACGCGCGGTTGCAGACTCAGATGATTGAGGATTTGCTGGACGTTTCCCGGATTGTGAGCGGCAAAGTGTGTTTGAAGCTGTTCCCGGTGGATTTGGTGCGGATTGTAGAAACGGCCGTGAAGGCGCTCAGCCCTGATGCTGAAGCTCGGGGAATTGAATTGGCGAGTTTTTGCGGCGAAGGGGTGGTGGGCTTGGTGAGGGGCGATGCTACTCGTTTGCAGCAGGTGGTGTCTAATTTGCTCTCGAATGCGATTAAGTTTACGCCGCCGTCGGGTCGCGTGGAAATAAGGCTCTCGCAGGATGGGGAACCGGGAGCAGGGGGTGGCGCTATGTTGTCTGGGCCGTCTCCGGTTCACTCTGTTTCGATCGTTGTCAGCGATACGGGAATTGGCATTAGCAAGGAGTTTTTGCCGTTTGTGTTCGATCGCTTCCGCCAAGCTGACAGCACTTCTACGCGCAATTACGGCGGGCTGGGACTGGGATTGGCGATCGTCCGCCATCTCGTGGAACTCCACGGCGGCAGTGTCTGGGCCGAAAGTCCTGGGGAAGGACTCGGCTCGACTTTCGGAGTGCGGCTGCCAATTGAGCAGAGGTAAAGTTTGGATTTTTAATAAGTTATTGAGTTCAAAATTCAATATTTAAGTTCTGCGTAAGGTGCTTATGGCGCACCCTAAAATAACAGCGGTTTCCGCTATTATGCAGTACAATTAATAACAATGAGATATCACTGGGTAGTCACAGCTAATGAAAGCATATTCGCTCGATAATAGCTGCTCTTAGTCAGGATGATGAAATTGTTCATGCTTTCACGACTTTTGCAGTGAATTTAGCATGGATTTTTTTAGCATACAGTTCAATGCTGACTATTTTTCGCCACGATTAAATGCTGTATTTGCTAACAATAACCAATTTGGGTATTGCGATTGGTGCTTTGTGGGAAGTTGCCGAATGGACGGCTGGTATTGTTCTCTCAACCGAAGTAATTGAGAGCCTGAATGATACGATTATTGATTTGATTATCGATAGTTTGGGAGCTGCAATAGCAGCCCTAACTAGCTTCTGGACGTTGCAAGAATGGATGCGCTCCAGTGCGGCAGTTGGGAATCAAGCATCTATCGCCAATGGTTCGAGCGATCGCACTTAACTGAAAGCATTATCATAAGTTTTTCCTCAATCATCTTCCATCAGGTGGATATTTTTTTATGGCATTAGACAGATGACAAGGTTGGGCGAGTTAGATTAAATTAAAATAGAAGGCAGATATTGAAATAATGTTGAAAAGGGCAAATAGACCTTTTACCTAACTCAAATTCTAAGATTTTCAATTCCCATTGTTGCAATTGTTGCAAGAAGTTGATGGTTCAGAACCGGGAGGATTTTAGGAAAATTAAATCAACCACAACGGCAGTTGCTGTGTTGAGTTCAACCTTTTATTTACCGGAGATTGCTCAAATCAGTTCCCAAACATCCGGCATCCTGCCTGTGCTGAACTGAGTTTTCTGGATAAGTCTCATAGCTAACCACAAGGCGATCGCTTGCGATAGGAAGACAAGCAGAACCTCTTTCTTACCTCGTTTATTTTGACGATCAATTCAGCAATAAGGTGTATATAATGAATCAACCAGAATCCTTGTCCCAACCGCTGACCCAAAGCGAATTCGTCGCAACTTTTCGCTTGTTCAGTCGATTTAGCTTCTGGATACAGTTATTCTTGGGTGCTGTTTCCGGCATTGTTTTATTATTTGCGATGTTGGGTCGCAACATGAGCGAACAAACCAATAATAATGCAGGTATTGGTTTCGGGGTATTTTTAGCGATACTTGGTCTTTTATTGCTGTGCTTTAGAATTTATTGGGATTTTCGCTACAGGCTTTTAGGCAGACTTTTGCACGCGGAAAATTCCGAGGTATATCCCAGCAAAGAACATATTACTCACACCTTACGGATAGGATTAATTTCTAGTTTGGTGGGGGTATTAATCGCGTTTGTCGCTTCAGAAGAAACAGTTGCTGTAGTCCTAGCGAAAACTCTCAGTCAACCGCAAGCGATGGCAGCTTATGCGCCAGAAAATGTGATTCGTTCCCTAGATATTTTTGTGACTATGGCAAACGTCAATCTGATTGGCGCTCACTTTTTTGGAGCTGTTACTTCTCTTGGGTTGCTCAATTGGGTAGAAGAGTAATTGGCAGCATTAGCGATCGCTAAAGGCCAACACAGCTCCTATGTTGTTAGGACTGACAAGGGCTGGCACATTTAACTAAGGTTTGTAGTTTTGCACAATCTTGGCGAAAGAGAGCGAAGACTGTGCAGCTACAAGCTAAACAAATTGGCTATTTGGATGAACATCTAATCTGGAATTGGTAGCGATCGCTCCTGCTAATGGTAATCGGCCCGCTCCACCGTTTTTAAATTTTAAAAATGTAATTATATTAATTATATTGAAAGATATTTCATCTACCTTGAAATAGATAGATTTTGAACCATACCAAACAGGACTTAGGCTCATATTCCGAAAGATCAGCTATATCCGTGGAATTCAGCTTCCTAAATCACCCTCCGCAAATCCTCTCGCTCTTAATTCTCCGGCCATTCTTGCAGGGCGATCGCAATTCCCTGTTTTAATCTTGGTTCCAGACTCTCTTGGTTAACTAAAATTTCTAATTGCTGTCTGGCCTCAATCGCATTTAGCTGCTTTAGCGCAGCCGTACAGTGCAGCCTGATGCTGTTATCGGCATCTGCTAACAGTTGAATCAGCACATCTAGCGCTCTAATATCTCCTAATTGCCCTAACCCTAAAGCTAAAGATTGTTTGATTGCCGCGGACTGCACGGCGGGATGATTGCTTTCGAGTAAATCGAGCATAATTTCAGCAGCTTTGGCTTTTAATTCCGGCTTTTCCACTCGCCCTAAAACAGTGATAATCTCTTGACAAATAGGAGAGTTTGTGTTAGTCAATTCGGCAATTAAGGTTTGCTGCAAATATTCTAAAGCGACTGCGGTTTCGCTCCAGCTTAGGGCGCGCACAGTTTCGATTTGCAATTCAACCGGAGTTGTGGGCGATCGCAGCAATTCAAATAAAGCAGCCGCAGCAGCATCGGTTTTCACTCGCCCGATCGCGATCGCCGCCAGCTTGCAAACTTCTAATCGGATGTCCGAAAGCAAAGGTTTGAGCAAGTTAACTAAATCTAATTCTGCATCTAAATAGGCGCGCGCGCCGAGAGCACGCACGGCTTCTTTTCTGACTGCTGTCGCCGGATCTTTGAGTGCTGCTACCAGTACCGGCGGGATGCGGGAGTCGCGAAAGCTGCTCAGGGCCTCGATTGCGGCGGCCCGCACCGCAACTTGAGAGTCTCCGACTACGCTCAACAGCGGTGGGATGGTTTCGGTGCGCCGAATTTGGGCGAGTGCTGCTGTTGCAAACTGTCGCGAGTCTTCTTGGAGTAGGAGAGTTGCGAGGGATTCTATGGCTGTCGGGCCGAAATTCCCTAGGGTTTCGGCGGCGATTTGGCTCAATTCTTCGTCGGAATTTTTGACCAATTCTACTAAAGCTTGAATCACTTCCGGGCGATCGAAGTTTCCGAGGATGCGGGCGGCAAACCACCGGGGCTCTGTGTCTGCGTCTGCGTCTTCGAGCACGGCAATTAAAGGTGCGATCGCGCCATTTCCCAGATTGGGCAATACTTTAGCAATTTCCCAACGGTCTTGAAAATCGCCCCATTCTAAGGCTTGTATTGCTAAACTGACAGCTCGATCTAAAATGTGTTGTTCCTGCGGCTTGCTGCCCTTGGCTGTCACTTGCTGCAAGCATTCGACTAACCCAGGCCAGTTTTGGCGATCGGCAGCGACTTGCCCTTGTTCTAAAAAATTAGACATAATTTTAGTTTTACTTCGATCCAGAAGCGAGATTGTTTGCTGCTAGCCCAGAGCCGGAGGTATTTTTTAGGAATCTTTGGCTACAATTATCCCTTTTTTGACATTTTTGTCAATCCATCATAATCGGTAAAATATAAATAAAGCATTAATTTCATAAAGTTAAGCTATCAAGCTATACTTTTTGTAATTAAAAATCCTCAACCAATTAAAAATCAACAAATGAAGAAAGCTCTACTTTTAGTAAACCAGCACTCCCGAAAAGGGCAAAAGTTATCATCTCAAGCCACTGTAGAATTGCAAGCACTGGGTTTTGAGTTAATTGTAGAATCTACCGACCACGCCAGCGAAATTCCCGACACAATTCGGCGCTACGAAAATCAAGTCGAATTAGTAATAATCGGCGGTGGCGACGGCACTCTCAACGCCGCCATAGAAGGTTTGATAGACACCAAGTTACCCTTGGGTATTTTGCCGATGGGAACTGCTAACGACCTAGCTCGCACTCTGGGCATTCCTACAGATTTATCCGCAGCTTGTCAAGTAATTGCCAGCCAGAAAGTTCGGTTAATAGACTTGGGTTGGGTGAACGGCAAGCATTTTTTAAATGTGGCGAGTTTGGGATTGAGCGTGCAAATTAGCCAGCGGCTGACTAAAGACGTAAAGCAGCGCTGGGGAGTTTTCGCGTATGCTTTTACTGCTTTGCAGACTATTTTGTCAGCGCGACCGTTCCGAGCAGAAATTAAGGTAAACGACCAATCTTTTAATGTTAAAACTATTCAAATTGCCATTGGCAATGGTCGCTATTACGGCGGCGGCATGACAGTTGCCGAAGATGCCACAATCGACGACAAGCGACTGGATTTGTACAGTTTGGAAATAAAAAACTGGTGGGAAATCATTGCTTTGCTGCCAGCTATGAGGCAAGGAAATCATACCAGTTGGCCTAACGTTCGTGCCTTGCACGCTCAAGAATTTGAGGTTAATACTAGCAAACGCCGTCCGATTAATACAGACGGTGAAATCACCACTCACACGCCTGCAACATTCCGAGTGATTCCCCAAGCTTTAGCAGTTATAGCTCCTTCATAACTCATAACTAATATATCACTTAACTGGTTCCCAGGCTGGAGCCGGGGAACCCATATCTAGAGGCTCTGCCTCGGTGCCGAAAATGGAGGCAGAGCCTCCGGATCTGCGTTACCAGGCTCCAGCCTGGTAACGAGTAATTTTCTTGTGCAACAGGTCGGAGAGCCTGTTCACTTAATAATCGCCTCCAGCGCCGTATTGCCACGCTTCAACTAATCGGTGAAAATAGTATTGCTGCTCCGGCGCTAAATTCTTCACCTGCGGTTCTACGGCTTTCCCCAAAGGCTGCAATCCCGTATAAAGACCTAAATTTATATAATGAACCATCCAATCGAGCAAATTAGCTATTCCAACCTGCGGGATAATTTTTATCACTAATCCGGGATGGCTAATTGCTGTTTTAAACAGGGTTTTTGACAAAGCCGGAAACAGCACGATATCCTGAAGAAACGGTTTGAGTACCGGTTCTCCCAACTCTTCCATTACCTGAAATACGGCAGCCAAAAGTTGATTGATTTGATTGGGGTCTATTCTTTGATTCATCGCAGCACTCATCGAACGCTGAAACAACCAGGTAACTGATAGATTCGGCTGATATGGTTGCAAAAGTGCGAGGGAATTGTTGCTGAGACTGTCGCTTGTCAAAGCTTCGTCAATTCCTAGAGTCAAGCGTTTGAGGTGGCGCACCATTGCCCCGAAACCGCCGAAGCTGAGGGGAGATTGGCTACCGCTGCTGTCTCCGACTGGGAGTATGCGATTCCAAGGCGTTTTTAGAGGACTTTGGCGATAGCAGGGGAAGAATCCGTAGAGTGCTCTTTGGAATTTTAACTGTTCGAGTTCGACGTTTTGATATTGGGGAAGCAACCGCAGATACTCTTCAAATAAGGTTTCTAAACTGAATCTTTCTGTGTCGGCGTCTATGTAGGTAAATAAGTAGGTGGTGCGGCCGTCTCTAGCTGGAAATGCTTCCCAAAAATATTGGCACTGATTTTGCATTGGGGTGAAGGATGCAAATATGTCGCCGGTGTCGTTTTTGGGGAATCCTTGAGCGCAACTGCCGACTACTAAACATACGGCGTCGGGTTTTTTGCCTTGTCTTGCTTGGCGGACAATGGGGGAGAAATGTCCCATTGCGTCTAATAATAATCGGCTTTTAAATAAGTTTTTAGCAGGTTTTGAAGCGGTATTTTCTGATTCAATAAGAACGCCATTTGGGTGAATTGTGGCTGTTTTAAATGGTGTATTTTCATATAAATTGCCTCCAGCTTCTAGGAATCGCTGCTTGAGGGTTTCTAGGAGGTAAACTGGGTCTATTCCGATGTTTAGTACGTCGCGCACCCAAATGTCTGGGGTGTTGGCAAAGCTGATGCGGGCTGGGTTGTATTCGGTGGCTATGGCCTTTTCAATCTCTTCAACAGATAGCAGATTTAGTTCTAAGAATGCGTCTAATTCTTTGCGAGAAATGTTCCATTCTTGATCGCGTCCTCGCAGGATGCCGCGTTCGAGCAGGGCTACTCGCCAACCCCGCACGGCTAAGGCTGTACCGATTAATATTCCTAGGGTTCCGCCGCCGATAACTATGTCGAAGTCCAGGGTATCCAGGGGTTGTTGGCTGTGTTTGATTACTTCGGGTGCTGGTGCGGTGTTTTGTTTGAGGTTTTCCCAGAGTCGATCGACTTTTCTCAGGCCTCCGAGGGCGTCTGCTGGCAGTTGGGAGAGGATTTGTTCGGTGAGGGACATCGGGTTTTAGTATTAAACAGTGGCTGATTTTTTATAATTTAGCTTAGATCAACGTTTCCGACAGTTTCAGGGTTTAAGCATGAGGTGGTGAGAAACCCGGTTTCTACGAATTTGGGGCTTATACCAATTCACTAGGAAGGTACACTAAATACAGGCTAAAAGTAGAGGAGGGCAAAGATCGCCAACAAACTTAAGGTAGAAAGCCCGGAAACAGTTGAGCAACTAGAGCATCGGCTCGATCGGGCTAGCACAGCCGCTAGTAAAGAAAAAATGCTGTTACTATACTGGATTGCTACCCAAAAAATATCGAAAGAAGTAATTCTTGCATGGAAAGGTGTAAAAGTATCGTTAAAATTTTTGAAAGAACTTTATCTCATGCTACAATAGAAATTAACCTTTGTTTTGTGAGGCTGATGCTGAAAAGATTAGTGGCGATCGCCTAAGCTCACTCTAGATCCCAAATGAGTCCTATAAGTCCTTACAACAATCCCAATATTTTCTATTCAATCTCAGGAATTGTAAGATCGGCAGTCTTAGCAATCTCTTGATATCGCTCCATCGCTGCACTTAATACTGAGCTGCTATAAAAGGAGGGTTTTGCGAGAATTCCTTCTAACAGTTTACGCCACATAGGATATTTCTCCTCTGGCATCACAATTTCTTGTAATAATTTATTCCAAGCCGCCTCTTCTTCATCTGTTTTGGGTTGCTTTAAGTTATCCCAGATTAGATTTCGGTAATTGACATCCTCAACCGGATAGTTTGACGACAAAGTAAGAAGAGTAATACCTATCAGACGAGGTTTGCTGTCGTCGTCATTAATAAAACTCATTCCTAAACTTGAATCTACCCGAATAGATTTTAACCCTTTAAATTGGTTTTTTATATGACCAGGATAGGGATTTATTGAGTCTATAAGAGCTTTCAAAAGAAGTGCGCTTCCTACACGAACAGCTTCTTCCGGGTGCTGCGTTAACGATTGCAGTACGGATAGATATTTGGGATAAGATTCACCGGAAATAGCACGAATAGGCCTAGGTATTCTAAATTCAAAAAGTTTAGTAAGTGGCAGAATTGTAAACAAACGAGGTGCTATTTCTTGTATATGAGTGTCATAAACCAACAACTTGAGGAAGAGAGTAGCACTTAGCTCGGTAATGGAAAATTCTGAAGATTCCGAGTAATTGTCAAGAATTACTTCTAAGAGTTGTCGTGCTTGTCCTATTACAGCTAAATCAGACGGCCAGGGAAATTCAAAGATAAACCACAACGATCTCTTTGGTTTATCACCCTGTTTTATGGCATCTGTGGCAGTAGTCAGTAACTTTTTAATTTGGTCAATGGTATATTTATTTTGCCGAGAACCTGGGTACCCATAGTCAGCGTAAACGGGAATGTATGCTCCTACCAACTCGTCAACAGTTAGATCCATAGGTTCGGCTAACTGCTTTAATCCAGGTAAGATTTCCTCTAATCCAACTTGCTCTCGTAGTGCCATGAAAAATAGTTGTTTTTGCGTCTCATCTGATTGTTTAAAATACTCTTGAATTGTATCTACTACTTGACCAGCAATAGATATCTGAGTCTCACCATCCAAGAAGGGTAGCAACCGATTAGCAGCATCCTGCCCTTTAACTTTTTGTCGCTCGACAGCGAGAGCTAAAAGAGGCCAGGTTTCTCTTAAGCCAGAATAGACCAAGAATTCTATTAAAAGTGCTACGCTTTGTTCAATTGAACGGATACTCTCAATAAAGCTAGATCCATTTGCTTGATTAGGCTTATTAATTAGCCATAAAATTGTTTCCAAACTTACTCGAAGTTCTGGTATTAAGTCCGAATGCTGCAACAGACGCTCCACAGTTCCACCAGTATCATCAGGAACAAAGAGAACAGATGATTGATGGTTTTCTCTTGTTCGCCTACGTATTGCCAATGAAAGGACAGCATCGCCCTCATCTATCCTGATGTCTAAGCGGTTACTACGTACTTTCATCCTAAGGAAGGGTATTATACGGAGACACCTCAACATTAGTATTAATTGATCCGAAAGTGTCTTTAGTTCTGGCCAATTCCATACAAGTTCCTTAGTAGAATGAAAAGGCTCATATCTCCAAAGACTATCAAAAATTGTTTGAGCTAGTTCTGTAGCTTCAGCTTTAGAAATATCCCAAGCATTCAACAATTTTTCAGCATATTTGTGTGAACGGAAAAATACCGAAGGTATGTCTTTTTTCCAGTATGACCAGTGACTTTGCAGTCGCTCCACCATCCATGAAGGCTCAGATTCATAGCGCAGCGCAAGGTTTAATGCAGAAAGCACAAAATTTTTCTGTTGAAGTTCAAGCAAAGCATCAATTTTATTCTGAAAGAATTGTGTAGACCCAAAATGCTGAGCATAGAGATTCAAAGAAACTTCCCAACAGGTTTCTGGTAAATCCTTCGAGCTAAGTTTACCTTCTAGAGAGGGGCGGAGAAGGTCGCGCTTGTCACTTTCAGACAGTTGCGCTGTCAAGGAACTTAGTTTACGCTGCTGTCCCTCTGTTAGCCCTGTTTCCAAAACCTCTAGACCATACTCAATAGCTTCACGCTGAAGGTCACGGTATTCCTTACTGAGAGACCCATCTGCTGCAACTTCCAGAGCAAATCCTGAGCCAGGTCGTAAGTAGTGATTTGCAACTTCTCCATCTCTAGGTTTATCTACTTCACGACAGACAGATCTAACAATACCATCTGCCTCCTCATCGCCCAATTCGCGAACAATGCGACCAGCTAGGAACAAAGCAACATAGCGCCAGTGTTGGGAACAAACAATAGACTTCAAATTTTCAAAACGTTTTGGTTTCTTAAATAAGTAAACGGCAGCAAAAAACTCTTGAAAAGAACGCAATTCAAATCCAAATAAGCCGGGTTGAGGTGAAACAATTAATACCAGTCTATCTTTGGCATCGGTGATAAACTGCTTTACTCTTAAATTAAGATCTTTTGGCGATGATTGACTATCTCTTTTTCGCAAAAACTTAAAGATTGATTCCTTGAATTCTTCTTCGGACAAAAGAGATTGAACGTTTTGATTAGAAGCACGACAGTGTAGTAAATAACCGAAGTAGGCATGAAGATTTAGCAAGGTATTCTCATCACTCTTGATAATATCCTTGTCCTTACTTTTTTCTCGTTTAAGTATGGTATCCCAATATTTATCGAATAAATATTCTCTTTCGCCTGGGGGACGACCACCATTTTTGATAATCAGTAAGATGATAGTTACTTGTAAGGGAGTTTTTAATAAGGTAGATATCCTTTCATCTTGCTGACATTCTGCTAGTGTACGAATTATCCTATCTCGTTCTTCTTTACGCAAATTTCTTGTCTCTACCCACTTTTCAGCATATTTTTTGACCTGCTTCGATGACAGAGGTAATAATTCCAAATGTAGAAAGCTTTTAGGGTCAAATTGGTCTTCGTATATATTGGGGCGGGAAGTCGTTACGACTTTTAGGTTAACATTTAAATTTTCGGCCCACTCGAGAAAACTATAAATGCGTTGAAGCATTCGCTCTTGTAAATTAGGATCTACAACCTCATCCAAGCCATCTAAAATCAGGAGGCATTCTTTACACTGAAAAATCTCTTGGATATCTTTAGGAGATATATCCCCTGGTTGCAAAGCCATATCGCCCATGTCCTTAGCTAGATAAGCTTCTAGGCTATCAAAATTAGGCTCAGAATCAGGTTTGTTAGCCAGCCACTGGGCAAAATACTTCAGTACAACTCTAAAAGGAATGCGTCCAACATTAATCTGATCCGCAAAATCATAAGATTTACCGAGCCATTTGGCACGATACACTTGAACAATTTGCTGTCCTAAAGTGGACTTGCCCTGACCAGGGCCACCAATAATTACAACTTTAAGCACTTTCTCCTTAAGGAGACATTTCATTGCAGAAGAATTATCACTTCCCTCAACCAAGAAGTCATCACGATCAAGTAAAGAAACTCTACTCCCTGACTGTGCAAATTTTTCTAGACTCCAATCACGGGGGTTTATCCTCTCACAAACTTTAACCTCAAGGTCAATAAAAACTTGTTTGAGCTCTGTGCGACGCTCTCCACCTGTTTCCGGTTCGCCAGCTTGATCTAATTCAGCAAATTTATCAGCACTAAAAGATTTAGAAAGATAAGTTCTTATCGTGGACTCAAGTTGTGGAGCTAGTTCTTTTTTAGCAAGATCAGATTTCGGTGGAATGCTTACTGATGCGGTTTTGTCAGTTTTAGACTTTTCTGATTTGGGGCGGTTTCTCCAGGCTAACTCCAACTGTCTCAAATTATGCTCTACATTACTTGCGTGCCAAAGGATAAACGTGAAAGTCCGTATCCCCTTGCTTTTTTCACCAGGCGGGCTGTTCTCCCGCACAAGGTCTAATTCTTTGAGGTAGTCAATTGTACTCTGAATTTCAGGTTTTTCTTCCTTTGCCTTGGGGTCACGATTTGAATTGATGCGTTCAGGGTAAAGCAGCCATGCCAGATCCAACAGAGTTGTCCTTACGTCTAACTCAGGGCGAACACTGTTTTCATTTCGCGCCTCTACGGACAAATGGTTCCGACTGTGATTGTTATAAGACACTAGAAACTTTATTAGATGCTTCGCCCGCTTCAGCGGCGCGTCTCCCCAGTTATCCGTCCGTCCCATAGATTTAATTACTTACAGAAGTTTTCTGAACTGGTTTGGGTTAACCCAAGCCTACCCCAAACTGCATATACCCATTCTAAGGAATTTATACAAAAAACGTTTGGGGTAGACCCAAACGCTTCCCAAGCTACATAGCCAGATTTGATAGGACTTTCAGGCTTTATTGAGCCCCTCTAGGCTTGGGGTACTAAGTGGAGATTACTCTGGGTTCAGTAAGTTAAAGAACCAAGAGGGTTTAAATATGACATCACTGATTGACTGCATACAGGTAGCTAAAGACTTTGCTGATTCTTACGGTGTCGATCGCCTGGATCGTCTAATGACCTTAGCTCAGGTCGAGCCGAATTCTGCCAAGACTCAATCAGTTCCTGCAAGCGATCGCCATAATACCATTTTGCAAGAAGTAGAAGCAGCCGGATTCAAATTGAATCCCTGGCTCAAAAACTTGCTCCTCACTACCAACGTTGAGGTGGTACGGGATGCAATGGCGGTTGTTGAAGAAAATCAGCAGCGGGGAACGGTGCGGAACCCCGAAGGACTTTTGTTTAAAGCTATCGAGAATCAATGGAAGCCTAATCTCTGGGCCTAAACCTTTCTCTTCGGGACTTATGCAGCATCTCCATAGGTAGTGTTATGGTTTGCAAGCTGCATAAGTCCTGAATTACCCGATGTCAAATACTCTCTATATCTGCCGACCTATAGTCCCGAGTTAAATCCAATTGAGAGATTGTGGGAATATGTAAAACCAGACATAACATGGGAAAACTATTCTGGGTTAGATCAACTTAAACAAAAGGTGGATGTAATTATCAAATCTTTGATAATCGAAGAGGTTTTCTCTCTTTGTGGTTGGGATTATATCCTTGAGGCTATATGTAAGTAAGTGCAACTTCCCAGTTAATTGGTATAAGTAACGAGAAATATACGAATCAACCGGGTTTCTGATGTCGCGAGTGCGATCGGGAACGGAGTTTTTTTTATCATCACACAGAGAAACCCGGTTTCTCAAAAAAAAACCGGGTTTATACCCTTCGTCGGTAAGTCTGGGGAATTATCTTTAATCAGCCGTGCTTAACTCTTCAACTCGCAGCCGATCGCACAAAATGCCTTCGCACACAATAGCACCGCTCTCCGCACTCCTGCAAACTTCTAACTGAGCTTCCGGCAGCGCTTCAAACAAAAAACGTTCCCCGGGAAACACCGTCCGCTCAAAATACCAATTAGGAATATTTGTAATCCGAGCGATTTGCACTTGACTGGTAGTATTCAGATACCAACACAAAATGCGCGCATGACGTTCGGAAATTACCTCATTCAGTGTCAAATTCATATTTTTAACTTGTTTGTGAAACTGTGCGATCCATCGGCGACTGGCCTAAACTTAATATACCATATCACCCGTGACAAAAAAAAATTTTCAACATTTCTTAGGTTAATTAATAAAGGCCCCTGGGGAAACTTTGGCGCATTCCACGTCTTCCCAAGAAGCTGCAAAAGCTGGCATTGCTAAAGTGCAAGATTTCCATTCTCCCCGAACAGGTGCGTTGAACAATTCACAGTGACCTACGGAACCTCTTTGCAGTTTATAGTGACCGCAAAAATTACACTTAGAAGCCGGATTTAAGCCACGCTCGCTAATTACCTGATTGGGATTGCTGTGGATGTTGTTGCGTTCTAAAGTTAGAGTTTCCATTAAGGTATTTTTTAAATGTTGTCTCTTAAGTATGACAGCCAGATTCCAGTCGTGGCGTCTATCTCAAGGCTTAGTTCGCCTTTTAAGTTTTGTTTAGGGATCGATAGAAAACAGGTTATTTTTGACATTCTAAAGCTAGGGAGCAATTTAATTTTCTTCCTGCCGAACTGGCAGACCGCGCTTTACTGCTGAGCGGCTTCCCTGGAGATGTACTTCCTTAGACAGAGCTAATTATCCTCGCCTAGCTTGCTAAACAAATCGGCTAAAATAGTATTAGAAAATAAAAAACCTTCGGGATCGCTCAACCTCAAATTGCCCGAAAGCGGCAGTTTCGCACCCTCGCCTAAAGTTGCGTGAAGCGGAGCTATCCCGTAGTGAATCGCCTTATCCTCCGTCATAATTTCCACCCATCCTTGCCGCCAGTATGGTTGCAAACAATGCCAAATTTTATCAACCGTTTGCTGCGTAAACTTTTCAGTCAGCGCCGACAGGCTAACTCCTTCTGCTAAACGCAAACCTAGCATCAGCGTTTCTAACAAAACGTCATTTTCTGATACTTGTTGAAAATTTTGCTCAATTTCTCGATCCATCTCTGGCTGGGTTTCCCCTCCAAGTTTTGGGGTAGCAGGGGAATTGAGGCGAGACATCGATCGCACCCACTGATAATATTCTTGAGTTTTGCGAGGCCTTGTTAGCCTCCGGCCTTCCACGTAACTCGCCGCCCCCATTCCCAAGCCGTAATAAGGGCGATTTTCCCAATAAACGCGGTTGTGGCGACACTGATAGCCCGATCGAGCGTAATTAGAAATTTCGTAATGTTCGTATCCAGCACCGGTCAGAATTTCCCGCGCTAAACGGTACATTTGAGCAGCGGTTTCATCTGCTGGTAGCGGCTGCGCGCCTGCTTCAAAGTAGCGCCCGAAAGCAGTTCCCTGCTCAACAATTAAGTCGTAACTCGACAGGTGAGTCGGGCTAATTTCCACCGCCGATTTCAGGGAAGCTTCCCACTGTTCTAAAGTTTGGTGCGGCAGTCCCGAAATCAGGTCTAAACTGAAATTGACAATACCAGCCGATCGCACTATTTCTACTGCTTCAAAAATATCAGCGACAGAGTGCGATCGTCCACAAACTTGCAGCAATTCATCCTGAAAAGCTTGCACTCCCAAACTAACTCGATTTACTCCCGCCGCTGCATATCCCCGCAACTGTTCTAAAGTAAACGTACCCGGGTCTATTTCTATAGAAATTTCCGCCCCAGCAGCAATCCCAAATTTGCCGTCGAGAGTCTCTAAAATATTGCTCAACTGACTGACAGAAAGCAGCGAAGGCGTGCCACCACCAAAAAAAACTGTTTCCAGAGATGCCCCTAAATTTGGAGTTTCTTGAATTTCTTGACACAGTACAGCAACGTATTGCACGATTGTGCCGGAATTCTCGCCATTTTTGCGATCGCCCACCACAAAAACCGGAAAATCGCAGTAGTAACAGCGGCGCCGACAAAAAGGTACGTGCAGGTAAGCCGAACTGGGAATGCCGGAATTTGTCGCTTGCACACTTTTTTTAAATTCAAATGTTAAATAATCTGTGGCAGGGTTCATTACATCTCAAGCCGAAAGCGCAACTTCAAATCTAAAATTTTAATTAAACAATCATGAATAATTATGTATATTATGACATTTTCTTACCAAAAAAGCCCTGCGAACGATCGGCTCTTTTAATTTAACCTCGTACCAGTTTCGATCTGCTACAATTCCCGAACAGCACGCAGGGCGCTCTATTCGCACTTCGTGCCTGCTTTCGGCGGGGCGCGGTAAATGCCGAGCAACTCACTGGTTGAACCCCCAAAGGGTACAACCGCGAAATATAAGTTTATGAAAATCCTTGAATAAATATAGCGATATCCGACCACAGCATAAAAACAAGTATCAGCACTGGAAAGATATAATGTGAATAAATTCATTAACCTAGAACTAATGCTAGACGCAATCATAATAATCTCATTCATAATCGCAGGCGGAGGCATAGGCTATTACGGAGTCGAACTCCTGCCGAGCAATCTGCTGCTGCAAGTTACAAATATACAAGGTTTAAGTTCTGTACTAGGCTCGTTTGGAGCATTAATCGGCTTCGTGCTGGGATTAGTGGCTCAAACAACCTACCGGCGCCTGGAAAAACAAGTTCGCGATATGCCAGTGGAGATGCTGCTGACGCGGGCGATCGGCTTAATCATCGGACTGCTAGTAGCTAACTTAATGCTGGCTCCGCTGTTCCTGCTGCCAATTCCCCGCGAGTTCGGCTTCATCAAACCTCTAGTCGCAGTCTTGGGAAGCCTCATGTTCGGCTTCACAGGCGTCAGTTTGACCGACACCCACGGCCGCGCTTTCTTGCGGCTGATCAACCCGAAAACCTTAGACACTGTGTTGGTAGCCGAAGGTACTTTCAAACCAGCAAGTGCCAAAGTTGTCGATACTAGCTGCATTATTGACGGCAGGATTGAAAACCTGCTAGAAACAGGTTTCCTCGAAGGTCAAATTATCGTGCCGCAATTCGTGCTCCAAGAACTGCAACTGGTAGCTGATTCCGCCAACGATCAAAAGCGAGTGCGCGGGCGCCGCGGCTTAGATGTACTCAACCGCATCAAAGAAACATATCCAGAACGGATTCAAATTCACTCGGCTGACTACGAAGATCTTGCCACAGTCGATGCGAAATTAGTCCGCTTCGCTTTGGATATCGACGGCATTTTGCTCACCAACGATTACAACTTGTCGAAAGTAGCTACCGTCCAAAAACTGCCGGTTTTGAATATCAACGATTTGACTCATGCGGTGCGGCCAACTTATTTGCCGGGAGATACGATCGAACTAAAAATCCGCAAAGAAGGCAAAGAACCCTCTCAGGGAATCGGTTACTTGGATGACGGCACAATGGTTGTCGTAGAAGCAGGAAGCAGCTATGTCGGCGGCGAAGCCCGAGTCGTAGTTACCAGCGCCCTGCAAACCAGCGCCGGCCGCATGATATTCGCCCGCCCTCAAGAGTCCGTTATTGTTTGAAACTGAGTAACAATGGCCAGGGCAATCAGAATCAAATATTGCGATCGCTGTTCCCAATCTGCCCCGACTCTCTACCGCGCCCGGTATGACGAGTCGGGGCAGTGGTTTTTTTTGTGTCTTAAATGTTGGGAATCGGTAAGTATAGCAACCGCCCCGGCGGTTAGGACGTAGCGCTCTTTCATCACTCTCTGATAAATTGGCGATTTTTCGAGGATACAGCCCATGAAGATTCAAGGTTTCACCCCAAAGTGACAAAAGAGGGATATAAGCCGAATGGCAGTCACAAATAGGGGAGCAAGGAGACAGAAAGAAAAGCGTTTTATTGATTTTCCATAGTATTATCTTATTAAAAATTGTGTAAGAAATTTATGAGAAAGATGAAAGCCGCTGTTTTTGTAGAAAAAGGGCGAATCGAGATTCAAGAAAAACCAATTCCTGAGATTGGGCCTACTGATGCACTGATGAAAATCACCACGACGACAATCTGTGGCACAGATGTTCATATACTCAAAGGTGAAGTACCCGTCCAGCCTGGACGGACACTAGGACATGAACCAGTTGGCGTCATTGCAGAACTCGGCGCAGGAGTTCACGGCTATGAAATAGGACAGCGTATTCTTGTTGGTGCTATAACTCCTTGTGGTCAGTGCAATTTCTGTCTTGACGGCTACCAAGCGCAGTGCGGCGGTAAGCCAATGGGTGGTTGGCGCTTCGGCAATACCATTGATGGTTCTCAGGCGGAATACATGCTAGTGCCGAACGCAATGGCAAATTTGACTCCCATACCTGACGAATTAACCGACGAACAGGTGCTCATGTGTCCCGATGTTATGAGTACGGGTTTCAGTGGTGCCGAAAGCGGAAATATCAAGATTGGTGATACAGTCGCCATATTTGCCCAAGGACCAATTGGTATGAGCGCCACTGTCGGTGCCAGACTCAGAGGTGCTTCCAAAATCATTGCCGTCAGCAGCAATCCAGCACGCCTGGAAATGTCCCAAATGCTTGGCTCCGACATTGTTTTAAACTATAAAAAGTGCAATCCAGTCGAAGCGATCCTGGATTTGACTGATGGTCGAGGTGTAGATGTAGCGATTGAAGCACTCGGTATTCAGGAAACCTTTGAAGCCTGTTTGCGTGTAGTTAAACCAGGCGGAATTGTATCGAGTCTAGGAGTCTATTCTGGAAAACTTTCCATTCCTGTAGATGCCTTTGCCGCCGGTATTGGAGATAAGAAAATTGTTACCACCCTGTGCCCCGGTGGAAAAGAACGTATGCGGCGGCTGATAAATGTCATACAGTCCACTCGTGCCGACCTGAGACCTATGATCACACACAGGTTTAAGCTAGATCAAATAAAAGAAGCGTATGAATTATTCGGCAATCAACGAGATGGTGTCATAAAAGTTGCCATCAACCCATAAATCCATGATTGAACGGCAGCATTTTTGTCTCGTTCATCACAAATCACCGCTACATCGGGATAGTAAAAAAAATTAGGTGTATCGAGCATAACTTTCATATCTGCCATGTAAGGCATACAACCACTTCCCCGAAGATAGTTCCTCAAAAGTACAGATACGTTCCCCGTGATAATGGCATGAGGTTTGCTTGTCCCTGCCATTGCATAGATTTCACCTTGCCTGTACTCGTGTTTTATGGGGCAGACTTTCTCGGTTTATAAATAGTCTTCGGGGGAGATAGAGGTGTAGCTTTTACTTGCAGTCATCTAAATTTTAGGTTGGTGAGGATTAAACAATTATAGTCGTAGCTTGCGGGGCGGGACGCCATCGCCCTTTTTCAGCTTTCCCCCAAAGTTTCAACGACGGCGCGGGGCCGGAAGCCTCGCGCTATTGCCATTTTGCGGTTGCGGTTTTTCTTGCAGCTTCATTGTCAAACTAACCCGCTTTAACTTCTCATTCACCTCCAAAACCCGTACTTTCACAACTTGTCCGACTTTAACAATCTGTTTGGGGTCATCTACGAATCGATCGGCTAATTGAGAAATGTGAACCAAACCATCTTGGTGCACTCCTACATCAACAAAAGCTCCAAAGTTAGCTACATTCGTGATTATGCCTTCTAATTCCATGCCAACTTGCAAATCGGAGATTTCTTTGATTCCTGCTTGGAAAGTGGCATATTTAAACTCGGCGCGCGGGTCTCTTCCCGGTTTTTCTAGTTCGGAAATAATGTCTCGGAGTGTTGGTTCTCCGACTTTCTCTGTGACATATTTCTTGATGTTTACAGTCTTGATTTTTTCCGATATTTGTGTTATTCCTGTCAGCGGCAAGTCTAAATCTTTGGCGATCGCCTGCACTACAGGATAACTTTCCGGATGAACTGCTGTATTGTCCAGGGGGTTTTCGCCACCGCGAATGCGGAGAAACCCGGCTGCTTGTTCAAAAGCTTTTGGCCCGAGTTTCGGAACTTTCAGGAGTTGGCGGCGATTTTTAAAGGCGCCGTTTTCGTTGCGGTAATTGACGATATTTTTGGCAACTGTTGCCGTCATTCCTGACACAAATGTTAGCAGTTCTTTGGAGGCTGTGTTTAAGTCAACTCCGACATAATTAACGCAGCTTTCGACAGTTTCGTCTAGTTTCTTCTTGAGCAGTTTTTGGTCAACGTCGTGCTGGTATTGGCCGACTCCTATTGATTTCGGGTCGATTTTCACGAGTTCGGCGAGGGGGTCTTGCAAGCGCCGTCCGATGCTGACTGCGCCGCGGACGGTGATGTCGAGGTCGGGAAATTCGGCGATCGCCACTTCGCTTGCGGAATAAATCGATGCACCGGATTCATTCACCATGACTTTAATCGGTTTCCTGTCCATTTCTGCCAAAACTTCCGAAACAAATTCGTCTGTTTCTCGGGAAGCTGTACCGTTGCCGATCGCGATTAATTCAATTTTATATTTTTCAATTAAATGCTTGACAATTTTACCAGCTTGCTGTCGCTGAGCGGCCGCTTGGTGGGGAAAAATTGCTTGATATTCTAAAAATTGCCCGGTTTCATCGAGGGCGGAAACTTTGCAGCCCGTGCGAAATCCCGGATCGATCGCCAGTGTCGGTTTCATTCCAGCCGGCGCCGACAGCAGCAACTCGCGGAGGTTGGTTTCAAAAGTGGCGATCGACTCGATATCAGCGGCGGCTTTGTTGTGCGATCGCACTTCTGTAATTAACGAAGTCTTCATCAGTCGGTTGAAGGCATCCTTCAAAGTCGATCGATAAAACTCTTTAACTTCCGGTATCCTAGTTCTAATTTCCTGAGCTTCCAAATAAGCCATCACTGCGGATTCATCAAACGCCAGTTCCAAATCTAAGACTCCTTCCGTTTCCCCCCGAAACAGCGCTAACATATTGTGCGACTGAACGCTTCTCGCTGCAACTTGGTAATTGCGGTACATTTCAAATTTAGTGGTTCCTTCCGGAAAATCCTCTTTAATTTTCGAGACAAAGACTCCGGTTTTCATTAAAAACTCTCGTAAATAAGCCCGCAATTCTGCTTTTTCCGAAACCGCCTCTGCCAAAATATCCGCAGCACCTTTGAGAGCTTCTTCTGCTGTTTTAACTCCCTTTTCTTCCGAAATGTATTTAGCTGCTTCCGCCTCAAAGTCTGCTGGTTTAGCCGTCGGTAAGTTCAGAGACTTGATAAATTCTGCCAGCGGTTCCAAACCTTTTTCTCTAGCAATTGTCGCTCGCGTCCGCCTCTTGGGCTTGTAAGGCAGATAAAGGTCTTCTAGTTCGTTTTTTTGCAAACACGATTCGATTTTAGCTTGCAGTTCTTCAGTGAGTTTTCCCTGAGAGCTAATCGTATCTAAAATCGACTTTTTGCGCTCTTCTATTTCAGTCAAATAGGTGAAGCGATCGGAGATATCCCGCAACTGAATTTCATTCAGTAAATCCGTGCGTTCTTTGCGGTAGCGGGCAATAAACGGAATAGTTGCTCCCTCGGCGAAAAGTTCTAGAGCATTATTGACTTGAGACAGATTAATGGAAAGTTCTTGAGCAATCAGTTGAGGAATGTCGATCATAGTGCAGAATGTCGGGTCAATTGCTGGCGGTTAATAAATTATTTAGGATTTGTGGGAATTAAGAGGGAAATGAACTGCAGAGGATACAGAGCAGGAAATCAGATAAATAAGACTTTTAGAGAGTTTTATCGATTGTCCTAGCAGTGTTAACATGATGTTAGCATAAATGCCGTAATTTTTCAATATTGCCATAGAGACTACAGAAATCATGACTGCAAATCTGTTTGCAGTCAGGATTTTAGTTTTTTTATTCAAAATAAGACTGAAATCATCACTACAAACAGCCTTTAAGATTTGACAAAAACTTGATTGGTTTCCGCTGGTTTGTCGCTGGTACTCTTTGCGGTCAATTCGTCCGCCTAGGGAGATTGATGCAGATAAGCTTTACCGGCAGAACCGAAAAGTTGCAGTTTGTCAGAAATGACCGATCGCATGGCATCGATCGCCTTTTCCATTACTTCCAACAAATCTGGATCTGACAAAGAACTGCTAGTTTTTAAAACGTCCATATAAGCTTCGCGAACTTCCGTATTCACATTAAATTTAGATACTCCTAATTTAATAGATTGATTAATCATTGATTCCGGCAAACCGCTAGCACCGTGCAGCACTAACGGCACAGGAACAGAAGCGCGGATTTTTGCCAAACGCGGGAAATCGAGTTTTGGTTCGCTGAAATATTTGCCGTGAACGTTGCCAATTGTTACTGCTAAAAAATCTACCTGAGTTTCTTTGATAAACTCTACTGCTTCCAATGGATCTGTCATTTTTGCAGCTTTTTCTTCGATTGTCAAACCGTCTTCAGTGCCGCTAATTCTGCCGATTTCTGCTTCAACTACCGCACCGTTAGCGTGGGATAATTTAGTCATTTCGCGCGTAAATATTAAGTTTTGTTCGTAGGGCAAAGGAGAACCGTCTGCCATAATTGATTTGATGCCGGCGTCTAGGGCGAGATGAATGTCTTTTTCTGAGGTGCTGTGATCTAAGTGTACTGCGATCGGCACTAAAGATTTGCGCGCGGCTTCCATGCAAAGCGCGACTAAGGGCGATTTTCCGTATTTGAGGGCGCTGGGGTGAAGTTGCAGCATAGCAGGACTTTGCAGCGCTTCCGCGGCATCGATGACGGCTTTTACTCCTTCGAGGTTGTAGACGTTAAAAGCGCCGATCGCATAAGCGTTTCTCCGGGCCGTGTTCAGCAATTCGCTAGTTGAGGCGAGCATAAGTACCTGGCTTAAAAACTGTTCTGAATGTCGATCATCCTATCAAAGTTCGGTTGCAAGCTCATCTTAATTTTTATTTTTTGTAATTGCGAATTCTTGCGTAAGGTGCGGATTGCGTACCCTACTATTTGTTGGGTACGCATTTATTATCCGTTTGGCGCCCGTTGCACACCCTACGACTAATTCATTTACTGTTTCTGTGCGTTACCAGCGTGCAAACCGCACTCTTTTAGTGTCGCTTCTTCCCACCACCAGCGACCTTCGCGTTCGTGTTGGTTCGGCAATACCGGCTTCGTACAAGGTTCGCAACCAATGCTTACAAAACCGCGTTCGTGCAACTTGTTGTAAGGCACTTCCAAAGCGCGAATGTAATCCCAAACCTCTGCCGAAGACCAGTTTGCTAAGGGGTTGAATTTAATTAATTCACGATCGGGAGTTGAGAATGCAGTGTCAACTTCAATGACCGGAATACCGTTGCGGGTACTGGGACTTTGGTCTTTGCGCTGACCGGTAATCCAAGCATCGAGAGTATTCAGTTTGCGGCGCAGCGGCTTGACTTTCCGCACGCCGCAGCATTCTTTGTGACCGTCTTGATAAAAACTAAACAATCCCTTTTCATCTACTAGGGCTTGTACTTCTGCCGCATCGGGAAACATTACTTCTAGTTTAATGCCGTAATGTTTTCTGACTTGCTCCAAAAACTGATATGTTTCTGAGTGCAATCTGCCAGTATCTAGGGTAAAAACGCGGAAATTTTTGGTAATTTTTGAGGCTAGATCGATCAGAACTACGTCCTCGGCACCGCTGAAAGAAATTGAGATATTTTCAAAGTTTTCTAGGGCAAATTTGAGAATTTCTCGCGGTGTTTTTTGACTGTATTCTGCTTCTAGGGCGGCAATGTTGAGATTGTTCTGGATGGCAACCATTATTTTCGGGTGATCGGTGTTCTTTTCCTCTAAACCTTTATTATAGCCGATCGCCGTCTCTCTATCACCGATGAATTTGACTGCATTTTGCAGCAGTCTTTTCGGCTGGACCCACAATCAAGCTCGAGGATGGCGATCGCCCGCTTCTTCAAGTTTTGGTGAACCCAACACTCCTCTACTTTAGAAGTAGCTCAAGGCTTATTTGACATGACATTGCTGCAACCCGAAGAGCCTCCCCCCGAACTTTTCGGGGGCTACGAGCGCAACAGCCAGATCGATCGCTCCGTGCAGTATTTTTCAACTGCTGCAAACGATCTTAAATCTAGTATCATCTGCTACCAAAAAATAGCGATATATTATCGATTATACCACATTATAATCGATTTAAAAACTGTCGATAAATAACTTCCGAGTATGCTCAACTTGGCTCGATTGGCAATTTGATACATCCGGTTCATCAACTGCTTGTCGGCTTACTAAAAAGCGAGGCAATTTGCGAGTAATTCTCGAAGCTTAAATTTTGGGAATTGGGAATTGCTAATTGATGAGGTCATTGTTCGCGGTGCGTTAACTTTCGCGAACCGAAGGAAAGCAATCGCAAGCTTGGAGGTTGTTTAGCTCATCGCGAGCAATTACAATTATATCGGTCGGAAAAAAGCTAAAATCCAATCCTAGAAAATCAGATTTTTATATCCATATCGCTCGTTATAATAATAGCTGTTGGTTTCAACAAAGCCAATTACCAATTACTACTTACAGATTAATTTATTCAGGGTGATTCCGTGAGCGAAGTAAATTTTTATCGCTTTTTATCGCTGACAGCCAACCTTCAGCCATGCGATCGGCTATATTGTCTTTAGAAGTACATTAATTTGTTCGCAAAGCGGAATAGTCTCACCGCCGCCGCGCCAGCTTCTGAATAAACATAGTCTGCTGTCAATAACAGCAAGGAAGTGTGGAATCATGTCAAAAGTTTTAGTAGTAGACGACGTAAAGACCGAACTAGAAATCATTTGCCGCATTCTTCAAGATGCCGGACTGGAAGTGATCCGCGCTAACGACGGCGAAGAGGCACTCGCCCTGATCCAAAAAAAGTGTCCTTCTTTGGTCGTTTTAGACGTAGTGATGCCGCGAATGAACGGGTTTGAATTGATCAGAGAATTGCGGGGCCATCGCGCAACTGCAAACTTGCCCGTAGTATTTTGTACTCATAAAAACACCGAGATCGATAAAGCTTGGGGAACCGATTTAGGCGCCGACGCTTACGTCAGCAAACCCTTTGAACCTCAGCAACTCGTCAACATCGTGCAGCGCCTGCTTTCCGCGTAAACAAAATATCAAGCGATCGGCAGCTTCTCAAAAAACATTATACCGACAAATCCCGTTTTTTTTAATAAACTGGGTTTTTGAAACCCCTAAAAGTTTTATGTTTAATGATAGCGACCTGCTTATTTGCAAAATCCGCGATTTATTTAGCGGAAACATTTTATGCACCAAAAATGATGCTGAAAAACTCGATCTGCGGTCGGTTTTTAGACCAAAGCAAAACCATAATTTGTAAGCTACACTAAAAACAAAAAATAAGCAATGAAAACAACTGCTCCCCGGGCGGGCAATCAGACAAGTGGAACAAAGCAATTTCTCCTGTTCGGTCAAGGAGGCAGTCTGTTCGCCATAGAATTAGAGGCAGTGCGGGAAGTCCTTTCGCTCAAGGAACAACCGATTTCCCCGGTTCCCAACACCCTGCCATTTTTGCTGGGATTAACCAACTTGCGGGGCGAAATCTTAGCAGCAGCAGACTTCGGACGGTTTGCAGGCATCGAGCCGGTTGATACCTACCACCCAAGCAGCCGCATCTTAGTGGTAGAAGCGCCCGATCCGCGAGACGTGAGATTGTCGAGAATGCGTATAGGATTAGCCGTCTCCCGCGTCGAAGGAGTTTTATCTCTAAATCCCGATCGCACTGTCTCAGCGATAGATGTCAGTCCCGACTTAGCACCTTTTTTAAAAGGTCTGTACAATTCCGAAGGACGCTTGCTAATGATTGTCGATGTAGAAGCGATCGCCCATTCGGAACGCTGGTAAAAATCAAGAATACAGATAAATCAGCAACTGCTTTCCATCAATAAATTTAACTAACGATCGCCGGCATCCGATTTGCCCCTCCTTAATTTTATGATCGAACTTCTCTATACCTGGATCGCAACGACTTTCACCCTGACATTGCCTGACTTCTCCGCATCGGTAGTAGCTGGGGCTGCTAACTGCATCATTTGTGCGTGTTACTTTGCCATCGCCTGGCTGATCACCTTAGGTTTGTGGCGAAACCGTCAATTCGGGTTCGACATCTTCGCCACAGTCACAGCAGGCATATTTTGGAGCTGCGCTTTCGGTCACAGCGGCCACGCCGCCGAATACCTGGGACTGCCGCACTCCCCGGTGGTGCAAACAGTGTCGGATTGGATAACTGTAATTCCGGCGATCGCTTTTTTGAGTTTGTCCAACCGCTACGACTTCTTAGTAGGTTCCACCCAAATCCTTAACTCTAAAAAAGAAACAGAACAAGCACTGAGCGAAACTAACCAGCGATTTCACGCAATCTTCGACCAAGCTTTTCAAGCGATCGCATTATTGGAGCCAGACGGTACTCTGATCGAAGCAAATCAGACAGCGCTAAAATTGGGCGATTTCCAAGCATCAGAAGTGCTGGGGCTGAAATTTTGGCTCACACCTTTGTGGGCATCATCTCCAACCAACCAGCAGCGCCTAAAAACGAACATTAAACAAGTCTCGATCGGCAATTTAGTCCGGGAAGAATACGAAATCACCGGCCCCAACAACGATGTGATAGTAATGGACGTGTCGTTTAAGCCACTTTTCAATAAAACAGGAGAAGTATTTCAAATCCTCGCCGAAGGCCGCGACATTACCCACCGCAAACAGACAGAAGTGGCATTGCAGCAGATAACCGCAGAGCTAGAGCAGCGAGTGAATGAAAGAACCGAGCAGATCCTGCAAACAAACGCACAATTGGAACAGGAAATTCGCGATCGCACCGCAGTCCAAGAGCAATTAAAAGCCTCTGAACAATTCTTAAATAACATCCTCAACAGCATCTCAGACCCGATTTACGTCAAAGACGAACAGCACCGCTGGATAACATTAAACGATGCTTTTTGTCAATACATAGGTCACCGCAGATCGGAACTAATTGGCAAATCCTACGACGACTTCTTGCCCAAAGACCAAGCAGACACATATAGAGCAACAGACGAATTAGTTTTCTTGACAAATACCAGCAGAGAAAGCCAAAAAATCCACACAGACTCAGCAGGAAACACCTGCTATTTCTCCGCCAAAAAATCTACCTTTGTAGATGCCGACGGCAGAAAATTTCTCGTTTCCGCAATTAGAGATATCACCAAGCGCGTGCAAATGGAAGAACAACTGCGGCACACGCTCGCAGAAGCAGAAAGCTCCCAAAACTTGCTGCGGACAGTCATTGACGCTACGCCAGACTGCATCTTCGTCAAAGATCGAAACTCGCGCTACACCCTAGTCAATGCAGGTTTCGCCGCCGCCTTCGGCAAAACTCAAGCCGAAATTATCGGCAAAGATGACGCAGAAATCGGCATATCGGTCGATCGAATCTTTGGCAGCTTCCAGGCCCAAACCGATTCCCAGAACCAAATCCAAAACTTCCGGGCAGGCAACCAGGTAGCGCCGGACTCCAACGACTTAGCCACCTTAGCCGACGGCAAAGTACACAGCTTCGACACGCTGAAATTGCCCCTCAAAGACGCAGAAGGCAACATTTTAGGAATGCTCGGCTTCGCGCGCGACATCACAGAGAGCCGCAAATCCGAACAAGAACTATTGCGGTTCAAAGCAATTTTAGAAACCACAACAGACTGGGTAGCCATAGCCGACACCCAACAGCGCACCATTTATCTCAACCGCGCCGCCAGAGAAATGTTGAGAGTTGGCGAAAACGCAGATTTAGCCGGAATCAACATTTCTGAGATGATATCCCCCAAAAGTATCGACACTATTGTCAACGTCGCCATCCCCGCAGCTTGTCGGGACGGGGTGTGGAGTGGCGAGACAGTTTGGCAGAGTTTAGACGGCGAAGAACTACCTGTTTCTCAAGTAATAGTGGCCCACAAATCTGAGAATTCAGAAGTTGGATTTATTTCAACGATCGCCCGCAACATTAAAGAACGCAAGTGCGTAGAACAAGCCTTGGAGCAGAACTTGCAAATGCTCGACCTGGCGAGCGACGCTTTGATCGTTCGGGATATTGACGGCACGATTAATTATTGGAATCAAGGAGCCGAACGGATGTACGGCTGGACAAAAAAAGAAGCCTTGGGAAAACTCACCCATACTCTATGGCACACCATTTTTTCCCAGCCTTTAGCAGATATCTGGGTACAGTTAGAAGCGCAGGATTATTGGGAAGGAGAACTAATTCACACCACCAATTACGACACCCAAATCACCGTATTCAGTCGCTGGAATTTGCAGAGAGACGAACAGGGAAAACCCAAAGCAATTTTAGAAACTAACAACGACATCACGGGGCGCAAACAAGCCGAAATCGAAAAGCAAAGATTGATTTCTATCGTAGAAAGCAGCTCGGATTTTATGGGCACGGCTACCCTGGAGGGAGACGCAACGTACCTGAATGCCGCTGGTATTAAACTAGCCGGATTGCAAAATATTGAAGAAGTCAAAACCAAAACTATATATGACTTCCTAACACCAGAAGATGCTAAAAGCTTAAAAGAAGAAATCCTGCCGGCTACTGTGCGAGACGGTTTTTGGCAGGGCGAATTCCGCTTGAGGAACTTTCAAACCGGCCAAAACTTTCCGGTTGACTTCACCATATTTACAGTCAAACACCCAGAAACCGGCGAGCCTATGGGCCTAGCTACAGTTACTCGCGACATCAGCGATCGCAAACGCTCAGAAGAGATGCTGCGCGATCGCGAAAGACTGTTCCGAGCCATTTTCGACCAATCGTTCCAATTCATAGCTCTGCTCAAACCGGACGGCACCGTTTTGGAAGCCAATCAAACAGCCCTCGCCACAGCAGACTTGCTGCTAGAAGACATAGTAGGCACCCCGTTTTCGGAAATCCTGTGGTGGCAGATTTCCCCAGCAGCCAAGCAACAGATACGAGAAGCGATCGTCTCTGCCGCGGCCGGCGAGGTAGTCCGCTACGAAGTGGATGTGCTAGTTGCCGGCGGTGCCGTGGCGACCGTTGACTTCTCCATCAAACCCATCAAAGACGACAGCGGCAAAGTCTTGCTGCTAATTCCAGAAGGCCGCGACATCACCGATCGCAAAGCCTTAGAACGAGAATTAGTTTTGCGTCAAACCCGCTTTGACGCATTTTTCACAGCCGCCCCGGCCTCAATGTTTATTTTTGACGACCAGTTGCGCTTCGTGCAAGTCAACGAGAAATTAGCGCAAACCACCGGCACCTCAGTTGCCGAACACCTCGGTAAGACGGTGAGGGAAGTTCTACCTGAAATGATCGATACCCTACAGCCGATGTTGGAGCAGGTTCTCGCCACCAACCAACCGTTTTTAAATATTGAGGTGTCGGGTTCAACCTTCAACCAACCGGGCGTCGTGCGAGATTGGCTGGCGTCATACTTTCCTTTGCCCGGATCTGACGGCAAACCCATCGGCGTTGGGGGAGTAGCAGTAGAAATTACCGATCGCAAAAAAGCAGAAGTAGAGCGCGATCGATTTTTTATCCTTTCCCTAGACTTGGTTTGTATTATAGATTTTGAAGGGAAATTCAAGCGCCTCAATCCCGCTTGGGAAACAACCCTCGGCTACACCCTAGAAGAAGTGGAAAACCAACCTTTTATCAATTTCGTCCATCCAGACGATCGCGAAGAAACCACAGCCGAAGCGGAAAAAATATCCGATGGCGCCGAAGTACAGTTGTTTGAAAATCGCTACCGCTGCAAAGATGGTTCCTACAAGTGGCTGTCGTGGAAAGTGCGACCTGAAACCGAACAAAAGCTCATGTATGCAGTCGCTCGCGACATTACCGAAAGCAAACAGGCGATGGTGCAACTGCAACAAACAACAGCCCAATTAGCCCGTTCCGAAGACCAATTTCGGCAGCAAACCAATCTCTTGCAACTGTTAATAAACAGCATTGGCGACGGCATAATTGCTGCCGACGAAAATAGCAATTTTATTTTGTTCAACCCCGCCGCCGAAGATATCTTTGGGGCGGGTTCGACAGATACTCTTCCCAACGAATGGTCTGCAAAATACGGTTTATTCTTGCCCGATACCGTAACTCCCTATCCCCCAGCCGACATACCTTTAGCGCGCACGGTTCGAGGAGAAGCCTTTGACGACTTAGACCTTTTCACCCGCCACGCAGGCAAGCCAGAAGGCCTGTGGGTGAAAGTTAACGGCCGGCCGCTCAAAGACGAAACGGGGGCGCTTAAAGGCGGCGTAATAGTTTGCCGCAACGTCACCCAGGAAAAAGCATCCCAGCAGCGAATGCAGCAGTTGGCAGAGGCACAGGAACGCTTGGTGCAAGAACTCAAAACGCGGCAAAATGCTCTCGACGAATCGGCGATCGTCAGCGAAACTGACCCCAAAGGAACGATTACCTACGTCAACGACAGATTTATTGAAATATCCGGTTACAGCATGGGAGAACTCCTGCACCGCAACCACCGCCTGATCAATTCCGGCTACCATCCCAAATCATTTTTTCCAGAAATGTGGGTGACAATTTCTCGCGGTTTGGTGTGGAAAGGGGAAATCAAAAACCGACGCAAAGATGGCTCGTTTTACTGGGTAGATTCGACGATCTCCCCCATCTTTGATACCAGCGGCACAATCATCAAATATATCGCCATTCGCTTTGACATCACCGAGCGTAAAGAGGCAGAAGAACGACTGGAAAAATTGGCAGCAGAACGCAAAGCTGAAGCTGATTCTCTGACGCAGCAAGTCCTCAAATTGTTGGGAGAAATTAAAGGTGCTGCTCAAGGCGACTTGACAGTCAGGGCGGAAGTGACTAACGACGTTTTAGGTGCTGTCGCCGACTCTTTCAACTTCTTAATCGGTTCTCTGCGGAAGGTGGTAACGGGAATTCAAACTTTAGCCGAAGAGGTAACATCTGCCACCGGCGAGTCAATTAACAATACCAGCCAACTCACCCAACAGGCGGAAATTCAAGCCGCAAAAATATCTGCCATCATGCGGGAAATCGAGCGGATCGTGCATTCGATCCGCGACGTGCGAGATGTTTCGGTGCGCGCCGAAACAGTTGCCCAGCAGTCTTCTCACACGGCTGAAGCAGGCGGTGTGGCGGTCGATCGAGCTGTCGAAGGCATTAACGGGCTCCGGTTGACGATCGCCTCTACCTCAAAAATGATGAAGCGTTTGGGCGAATCTTCGCAGCAAATTGGCAAAATTGTGACTTCGATTTCTCAACTTGCTTCGCAAACTAATTTATTAGCTCTGAATGCTACTATTGAGGCGGCGCGAGCCGGCGAACAAGGTTTAGGCTTTGCAGTTGTCGCCGAAGAAGTGCGGAAATTAGCAGAAAGATCGGCTGGCGCTACTGAGGAAATCTCCGAAATTGTCGCTACTATTCAAGAAGAAATCAGCCGCGTGATGAAGGCAATGGAATCGGGGACGCTGGAGGTAGTGGAAGGCACTAAGCTGGCAAGCGAAGCTAAAACTCACCTCAATGCCATCATCGAAGTTAGTCGAGAAATGAATGCTTTGGTGGAAAATATTACTCGCGCATCTGCTAAGCAAACTGTTTCGGCTGAGGAAGTTTCTAGTAGTATGCAGCAAGTCAATGAGATTGCTAATACAACAGCACAAAAAGGTGCAGATGTCAAGGCTTCTTTGGACGATCTGTCTGGTTCTGTCAGCAAATTGCAAAAGTCGGTGGCGAATTTCCGCAGTTAGTCAGTTGACTGTTGACTGTTGACTGTTGACTGTTATACGACTCACTAATAACTATCGTTGTTGTCGGGGCGGGTTGACAAATATCCTGAATGCGAATTTATAGATAATCGTTAACCCACCCTGGCAACAATTACAGTTAAATAACGGGACATCATATATAAAAAAACTGCCAACAGACAACAGACAACAGTTAACTGTCAACAGACAACAGACTAATATGAATGATGACGATTTAAACGAATTAATAGATGCTTATAATGCAGAATGCGAAGAGTTTCTCCAGTTAATGGAGACGAACCTGCTGGCGATGGAAGCTGCGGGGTTGAAAGAGCGAGAAGCGGCAGTTAAAGAAATGTTTCGGGCGGCTCACTCGATTAAAGGTGCGGGTTCGATGTTGGGCTTTCAAAACGTATCGGCGGCGGCTCACACGCTGGAGGACTGTTTTGTCATTTTGCGCGATCGCACAGACTTGTCGGCCCTGGAACCGACTACTGTGAGTGTTTTGCTGCAAGGCGTGGATGCTCTCAAAAAGATTGCCCTCGAATCAATTCAACACTCCGATGTCACAACTCCCGATCAAACAGAAAACTTGGAGGTGATCGCCCAAATTTTCGCTCAGTTCGAGGCCAAGTACGGCAAGTCAGAAGAGTCGCCAGTCCCCGCAGCCAGCCAATCGCCCGCCCCGGAAACTCTGAAACTGATTTTTGAACACGAAGTGCCGCCACTCTTCAATCGCCTAGAAACCGAGCTTTCCCAAGCTTCCGAGGCAGATTTGGCAAAAAGCGTCACCGCCCTTCACAAGGTTTACTACCAACTCTCGGGTTTGGCTGGAATGCTGCAATTGCCGGATTTTGGGAAAGTCGCCGCACCCCTGAGAGATTTGATCGACTCTCCAGACTTGACTCTACAACGGTTGCAATCCGAGGGTTGGGCGATCGCCCAAAACTTGCAAACTGCACGCCAACAAATATTGGAAGGAAGGGCGATCGACATCCCCGAAATCTCCCCCTCCCCCACACCCCCCGACTCCCCCACACC
>NZ_JAUBPO010000058.1:0-47687 GCF_036700785.1 Microcoleus sp. S28C3
AAATCCAAACTACCGAAAACTCCTAGAATACGGCTCTCTCAGAGCCTGACTCTCCCAAAATATGTCCGAACTGTTGTGAAAGGGAAGCTCAGTTATTATGGCTGCCGATCTCGCGCTGAGGCTGCATCTTTGAGTAGTCTTTTTGGTTGGCTGTTAGCATAAGCACGAATCAAGGCGGACTTCTTAAGCCGTTTGACGCCACTCAAAACCAAGAGTGCAAACAGCGTTCCTATCAAACTCATCACCCACAAACCGCAGCCTGCCGCTGCACCTAATCCGGCAGCCAACCAAATAGTTGCTGCGGAAGTTAATCCTTTAACTTCAGCTTTACCCACTGGGTATTTAGTTTGTTGCAGAATGATTCCGCCTCCCAGAAAGCCTACCCCTGTGGCAACTCCTTGGATAGTTCGGCTCAAAGCATTGGAAGAGGAAAAGGTGCTGTCGCCATCCATCTGCAAAGGAATCATTACAAATATAGCTGCGCCTAGACTCACAATCATAAAGGTTCTTAAACCTGCTGGTCTACCTGGCTGCTGGCGGTTCATGCCGATCGCGAAGCCTACCAGTAGTGCAGCCGTCAGCCTAAAGGTGACTGTTTGCCAATCGTTGGGGCTAAAAAAGATAGAACTCATTGCCTGTACTCCTACTAGAACTCGCTCTTCACGCGCACGCATTCCCAGGCGTGGCAGGCTGACTTATTGTAACTCCGGTTAGTCGCTAGATTTACTAGGTAATCAGGTTAAGTTTAAGTTAAGACTAAGTTAAATTCAAGTAGAGGTTAGGCTCGATGTGCGGCCCGGAAACGTCAAACGCTGGAACTCGCACGCTTTGTTGAGGTGCTTGGCTAATAGCTTGCAGAGAAATATCTGCGGTTGCAAATTTACATCGTTGCTTCTTTCTTCACCACTTCCCCAAAGCCCCCCAAACAGTACCCGAAACTACCCCCCAAATCGCCCCCAAACCAGCCCCGACGATCGCCCCCGCCACAGGCCCCAACTCCACCGGCACCCCAGCGCTGACAGCCGGAAACATCGCAGACACCCCCGCCCCCAACACAGCACCCGCGAAAGTCCCCAAAAAACTGCCCCAAATCGCCCCCAAAGCCCCACCATTTACACCCGAAGGCTGAAACGAAATCGGCAGCTTCGGCGCAAACCCGCAAAAACCCAACAAACCCCCAGAAACCACACCCCCAACAGAACCCACACCAGCCGCCACGATCGCCACACCCAGCAGCAAACCAGCAAACTCATTCACCGGCCGCATCTGGACATTGTATTGCTGCCAAACCACCAGCCCAACCCCCAAAAAAACACCAGCCAGAGTCCCCACAAACGAGCCCCAGACCGCCCCCAAATACCCTCCCCGCCGGCCCCACACCCTCCCCACAGGCAGCGCCAGAGGAGGGCGAAAAGTTGCCCAAACACAGCCCCAGACAGCACCAACCCCCGCCCCAGCCAAAATCCTCTCTCCGATCCCCGGAGTGCTATTAATCGCGCCAAACACCGCACCGCCGATCGCCGCCAACAAAAAAGCCCCCCAAGCCGCCCCCACCAAAACTCCGCCCCACTTCCGCCAAATCTGGTTCGGCGCCAAAGTAAAAACGCCCCACATCATCCCAAAAAAACAGCCCCAAATTGTACCAACAAAAATCGCCCCCAAAATAGCCCCACCGCCCTCAGCTATTACCGAATAAATCCCCCCGATCGCCGCCAAACACAAACTACCCCAAACACCTCCCCAAGCAGCATCCTGAAAAATGCGCTCAAACTTGCCCGCGGGAACCTGAGGCGCAGGAGTCCGACTCCGAGACATCGGCATCGGTAGCAAGGGCACTGCGTACTGGCCGAGTTGACGCGGCAGCCCCGTGGCGGGCTGTAGCCGGCGCGCTGCGGGTTCCCTCACGACGGGCGGTGGTTGGGGCTTTTTACGCTTGATTTTCGCGGGCTGCAAGTGCAATCCGTTGCTAACTGCTTGCCGCGAAGGAAACGGATCGCGGCCTTTGAGGAGTTTTGCCCGATCGCACCAAGGGCAGCGATTCAGATGATTACCGTATTTATGCTGACTGTTTTTGCTGCAAGTAATTAAAGAATCTTCCGCTTCCCGAATCGCATTCACCCAAGTTTTCGCATCCGGGCGCGCCGAAGGATTGGCGTGCCCTTCCTCAAAACAGCGGACAAACATCTGTCGCAGTCGCGGATGCAGCATCTCGAAAGGAGGCGCAGCCGGCATCGGGCGGTAGGGAATCCGCTTCGTACCTGTAGGGAAATGGCCCGATCGAATTCTCGCTTCCAAAGCCGGCGGTTCGTCGCTACCGAGATAAACTCCCGAAAACGGGTGCGTACCTTCCATCAGCAATTGAAAAATTAATACAGCTAAACCGAACAAATCGTGCTCTGGAGCTCGATCGATATCGCGGAAAGTCTGGCCCTGCAACTCCGGCGGCGTAAACTCGGGTTTCCCCACAGGACACCGATAAACGTAACCCGTATAAGGATCGCGGACTTGAAACGAATCCGTGTCTACCAGCGTTACCAACGCCGTATCCGTGACGAGAATGTTCGACTCGTTTACGTCGCCGATGACGTAACCCCTGACGTGGAGGGCGTTTACAGCCGAGGCGAGATTTCTGGCGGTACGGTGGAGGTAAAGATAGTTAAACAGCGGTTTTTGTTCGCGCCTGGTTTTGGGAGTGTAAAAAGTGTGTACCGGCATCACTTTGTTGACGCGCGGCATCACAAAACCGACAATTTTTTCTCGCCCGCCGACAGTATGCAGCAAATCGATCGGCCAAGCAATTGAAGCGTGTCCCGGTTCCGCGATCGGCGCATCCGGCGGCATACTGAACATGACTGTGAGTTTGTCGCCGTCTTCGTCTGTCGGTTTGTGGTAGATTTTTGCTACAAGGGACGAGTCTTGGGCGATCGGGTAGATGCGACCTTCACCGCCACTGGCGATCGCGGTTTTGGTGTCGATCGCAATCAGTTGTCCGCTAAATTGGCGCTGCAACTGCATAGAATTCCGTTATGGGATAGAGGATTTGGAAGCCATCACTCAATAAACTTGACTTGCACATTAAATCTTACCTTTGTTCTGACTTAGGCACGGGTGCGTCGAAACCGGGTTTTTCACCAAAAGAGGCGTTGCAGCCCGCAGATTCGGTAAAAAACCCGGTATCTTGGGTCGGAGTGCGTCAGCCCTGTTTCTGTTGGTGGGATGGGCGTCCCGCCCGTCCGTCCATTGGTGGGATGGGCGTCCCGCCCGTCCGCGCTATCAAAATTAAATGTGAACCAGCTTCAAATCCACCGACAATAACAACATTTTATCCTCAATTTTTAGCCTGACGGCCGGTGTCACCTGACAATTATCGCTGTTGAGGCATTCCACCAGCAAGTTGTGGGCATAGTAATACTGTTTCAGCAAAGTTTTCTGTTGGGGGCAAAAGTTTCGATTGTAGCCGATCGCACTTTTGAATTTTGCCAGCCAACAGCGACCGCAATCTTTGCGCCACTTTTTCCAGTTTTGCAAATCAGGCATTTGAGTCTGAAATTGTGCCAGCAGTTGTTTAAGTTCTGGTTCAATATCCAGCGCCGAAATGCCAACCAATATATCCACCGCATCATGATCAAAAGCCAATTTCAGAGACTCGTTAACCTCCGCAAATTCTACATTTTTTCGCGCCTTGGCCAAACTATTCCGAAACTTGCGAACTTTCGATCTATCAAACTTCAGACTCGGATCGAGGACGCGAGTCAAAGCCAAATCGAGCACGCAAACTAAGGCAACATAAAAAGCGCGAATTTCTGCCGGTTTGAACTTCCTTTGCACTAACTGAGACTTGTGATTTGCCCAGATTAGCAACTGCTGCAAAGTTTCATCTTTAGCGGCCATACTGTCTAATTTTTGTTGCATCAGCAGCAAAAGTTCGTCAGCAGGTTGCAAAATGCTGACAACTCTCACAAATTCATTTTTCCACTTTTTGTCTGTAATCCGGCTGACCAATTCTGGCAGCGATTCAGGGTTGGCACTGTCAATCAGATATTCTGGTTGAGTGTCGGTTTCCTCTAGCAGTTCGTCAACTGCGCTTTTGATAAAGTTATCCACCAACCAGTCGCGGGTACGCGAGAAATTGCTCTCCAATTCCAGGTAATGACTGCCTAATTTTGCCTTAAAGTCTTTGGGAAAAATCTCTTTAGCCACCAACATATTTTTCCAGCGACTTAGCTGGCTGGCGTTGCGTTCGGGAAAGCGGTTGTACAGATAGTCGATCGCGATCGCATCTAGAATATCCGCACCCAGGATTTCCCGCCGTTTCACCTCGTTTTCGGGTCCTATTTGTCGCCGCCGCTGAGTTAGATCCCGATGCTGGCTAACAGTTGGTTCAATCAAGTGCTGAATCAGCCAGTTTCCCCCACGGAAAAAATCGCGATCGAACTCCAAGTAAATCGCGCCAAACAAAGCCTCAAAAGTCTTCGCCAAAATTCTATTGTACTGACTTTCTTCTGTTTCTTTCCGATTCCATACGCGCCTAGAGAGTTCCTTTAATTTCAAATTTTGTGCAAATTCCGCAACTTTTTTCGGGTCTGCTAAACGAGCTTTTAAGGTTGAGATAGCATCTGGATCGAGTTCTGGATATTCGCGGTACAGGTAATCGGTAACAACAGCACCGAAAATCGCTCCGCCTAAGAGTGACAGCCGTTTGTACTTAACCTCTTGCCAAGCGGGAGACTCTTCGGGGCGATCGGGGTAATCGCTGGTATAGTAACGGCAATTTAAGGCGATTTCCAGCAGTTTTGTCTGCTGAAAGCTGCAAAGGTCGATCGCTGCTTTAACTGCGTCAATATCTACCTTTTTACTTTTTATTAGCTCTAATTCTTCTTCACATTTTCCCCACTTTTCCAACCAATCACCGCCAGCATCTTCAACATACCGATCCACAAAATCTACGCCGTAATTCATCCATTCATCTTGCATTTTTCTGGCAGCTTCCAGTTCTTCCCTGACTTTCTGCAAGTTATTTTCAACGGTGTTCGTACCTTGTACTGTCATAGTATTGATTTTGATGTATTTTGATTTTATTTCCAACAATTTCACCGCGATTAAATCAAATCTCAATTGAATTTATGCCGTGTTGCTAGTTATTTTACAAGATTGATTTGTGCCGTAAATCTTCCCGTCGCTTAACCTTCGTATCAAACACCTGTTGCCGCCGTCTGGCAGACCCCTCCCGGAACTCGAAAAGGGGGAGGAATAATCTTGGTCTGTTTTCCCTTTTGCGGGAAGCTGGCTGGGGGCTAGCTTTGTTGCATTGTCGAGAATTGTGCAATATGTGAGTTAGTCAAAATTTCTTTTTCACCGAGTTGGGAGCAGTCGAACTATTCTCAGCAGCATATCTGCTTGATTTACGGGAACTTGAGGTAACGACCTGCAGGCAAATTATCGCTATTATATAATGCTATGTTAACTAACTGGTTCAGGAAATTTTCATCGTTTCTATCATAACTTAAAAATAATCCTCTGTCAATCCCCCAACCTTGAAGAGTTTGTTGCCAATTTTGATATTTTTGTTCAGAGAACTCATCCGAAAGAGTAGTCACTTGGATGCAGAGGGGCTGCTGTTGGCGGTTGCTAACGATCGAATCGGTTGCCATAGAAAGATCGGCAACATATCGATACAAAACAGTGCCTTGGCGATCGACAATTCGGGCTGCGATCGCTCGAATGACGAGATCGTCAGCCGGATCGAATTTACCGGCTTTCAGTTTTTGTTTCCAGATGTAAAATTTGCGATCGTTTTCGCTCAGCCACTTAGGAAATAGATAGCTGTACCAATACCTTTCCCCCGGAGTCATTAACTCAAACGCGGCTTGCTGTTCTCTTCCTGAAGGTAGAGATTGAACTGCCAGCCAAACCTGAGAATCTCGGATAAGCTGCAGCAAAAAAGCCATCACAAATTTTTTAGCAGTTAGCGAACCGGGTTTAACATCTTTCACCCAGCGATTGATTTCATCCAATCTTCTCGCCAAACTCGGATCTATTGGATCTGCTTCGCTAATTAGGGAGTTGAGCTTATCCTTAATCTCTTGTGCTTGCAAACGACGACCTACTGTACAGACTAAAGCAGAATTGTTGACACCTCGATTTTATTATAGAACCGCGCAAAATTTTCACCGCTGATTAGACATCTCGCAAAATTTTTGTGGGTAAGTATCCTGCCAGCCCTTGACTTTATTTGAGTAGATGCCTATTCAATAGTTGCTGCCGATTCCCGCAGCTCCTGGTACAATAAAACCATATAAACAGTCATCAACGGCCCGACTAAGAATCCCAGTAGGTTACTCACCATCTGAGATGCTAGCGAATTCCCCAATCTTGAACCGATTAGTCCAAAAATCAAGATTGCTGGCCCAAGAGCCACAATAGATAGCAGAAAATTCGCGCGAAATAACAACCACCAGCGCCCTTGAGTTAATTTCCAACTGCTGTTAAGACTATCCTGTAATGAAGAGTTATTAATGACCGTAACGTAAGATGAAAACATTAAACGAGATAATATATAACATCCTAAAATTTCTATTAGGAGTAGAATCAAGCCTGGCAAAAACAAATGGAACAACATAATCCCTATAATCCCTGCTAAAATAAGACCCAGAGGAATAAAATAAGCCAAGATGAGTTGCAGCAATCTCCTGTTTGCTTGATTAAAAGCCTCACTCACAGTTACTTGATTTCCTGTCAAACTTCGGTAACTGTAGAAAATCATAGCTCCCGACAAGAAGGGAATTAGCACGAACAAGTAGATAATATTCAAAGGAATAGCTGCTGAACCCAAACCAAAATTATTCACCAGTAAAATTATCAAACTGGGAGAGTTGATTATCAACAGAGGAGCGTATATAGCTCCCATCTTAGCAAAGGTTTCTCGTAACACGTATATTGCACTAATTGGTTGATCTATCATTATTTGGTATCCACACTTTATCAGTGGATTTAAACAGATTAGACATGACTCGAAAAACTTGCCAATAATAATGTTAAGTCATCATCGGTGCGTTCGGAAACGCGGGGCGATCGCAAAAATGACTCTAATTGCTGTTTCGCATCTTCTTCTTCTTTCCACTCGCCAGAAAACCGAAACAAAGGCCCAAAAAACGGCTTGTGCGGCGTGCCTTCCGGGATTTTGAGAGCTAGCATTTGCAAGCCGTCGGAAAAAACGGCTAAGTGCCGCAGTTTTTCCCGCAGTACCTGAAATTGCGCTGTTTCGATCGCATTCGGCGAAATCAAAAAGATAGTTTCGTTGATGTATTCGCCGCAGGGAGGTACAGTTAGGGCGATCGCATTTCCTGCACTGTCACCTGCTACCGCCGCACCGTCGCCGATTTGAGCAACTGCGATTAATTCTGGCGTAGCAACAACCGCAATTAAAGTGCAGGCTAAATCTCTCGCAGCCACTTCCCGCACTGCAGCTTCTGCTTCCACCTGCGCCCGCGCAACTTGCAGCGATGCTGTCAAGAATACCTGCCATTCGTCGTCATTTTTAGGCAGCCTTTCCTGTTGCTGGCAAATCGTTTCGACAACCGCTTCCACAGCAATTTTTGCCCCAACTTCTGCGAGTGCTGCCGAACCCGCGCCGTCGGCAACCGCTGCCGCTAAAACACCGTTTGGCAAGAGACGCCAGCAGTGGGCATCTTGACAAGGCTGCGATCTTTTTTCGTGGCTCGTACCTATTACCGATGCCGCTACAACTTGCCAATTAAAGGATGAATTCTGCATTAATTACTCTTTAACTCAAAACTTCGTAAATTCACAACTATGCAAAGTCTGAACGGGTTTATTTATCCCTAATTACAGCACTTTTCTGGGTTCGTAGGTACTAGCCCTTGTAGGGACACGGCAGTGCCGTGTCCCTACGGCACTCTTCCTAATGACTAATGACTGATGACTGATGACTAATCACCAATGACTAATAACTAAACTGTTCCCCATCCGGGTGGCGGCAGTGCTACTTGTTCATCAATTTTTGAGTGAGAAACTCTCTGCATACTAGCCGATAGCCAGATGAACATCTCTCTAAAGTCTAATCCTCTCAATTTTACAGGCGTGCGCTCGACTATTTGCCCGAGACGGGCGATATTAGCACCTTCCACTCCGACTGCAAAAAATGCCACGCGCTTGTTAGTTTCTTCCTCTTTAATCCGCTGTGCTGCTATTTCCACAACATCGTCTGATTCACCTTGAGGTTCGCCGTCGGTAATCATAAATACCCACGGGCGGTAGTAGGTAATGCCGTTGTTGCGGTATTCGGATTTGCGGGCCGCAATGGTATCTAATGCTAGCTGAATCCCTGCGCCCATGTGGGTTTGTCCTTGAGCTGTCAGCAGCGGCGTCTCGAACTGGTCGGCGGTCACGAAGTCTTGCACGACTTTGATATGATTGTCAAATGAAATAATCGCGACTTCGACTCGCTTTTTAGCTAGTTCGTCTTTAATTAGGTCATTCCTAAAAATTTCCAGCCCCTCATTCAAGGCATCTATGGGTGCGCCTTGCATGGAGCCGGAGGTGTCCAGCAGGAGGACGCAGGGACAGCGCGGCTCTGGGTTTTCGGCAAATTCTACGGCTTCGTCTAGTCTCATGGTTCGGGGTTGACCTGGGAGTGGCTCGATTTCTAGGTTTGTTACTTTACTGTATCAAGTCAGTAACAAATTTAAGTGCAAATTGCTAGGGCGATCGCATTTTACCATTTACCTGAATCGATTTGAGATTTTTAATTGTAGATTTGAGATTTTAGAATTGGATGTCTGCGGTCAAAAAAACAAATTCATTCCTGCCTGTGGTAATATAGACTAATAGTATTACTGCAAAATAAGGAGAAATCTTATGATTGCAACAGTCACAAAGAAATTAACCTTTGACCAATTCCTTGTAGAATGTCCAGAAGATGGACTCTATGAACTGGTAAATGGAGAAATTGTAGAGAGGAATGCCACAAGAAATTATGGTGATGTTGCTAATTTCATGCTATTTGGCTTCAACGATGAAATCCGGCGACTAAATTTGAATTATGTAGTCAACACTACAACCATTATCAAAACTGTAAGTAAAGCCGGCATCGAACAAGGGAGGAGACCGGATGTCAGCGTAATCGATCGCGACTTGTGGCGATCGAACCGTTCTGCTTATGCTGCCTTACGAGAACCAATTCAACTGGCAGTGGAAGTAACATCAACAAATTGGGAGGACGATTATATAGACAAATTGGACGAGTATCGGCGTTTGGGAATTGTAGAATATTGGATTGTCGATTATTTAGCAATTGGCAGCAGGGAATTTCTGGGAAACCCCAAAGTTCCAACTGTATTTGTCCACCTTTTGGATGCAGAGGGCAACTATCAAAGAAGCGCGTTTAAAGGCAGCGAACGAATTGTATCGCGAACTTTTCCCGAATTAACGCTGACAGCAGAAGAGGTGATGAATGTTTAACTTCGGTTAATCCAGCTACCCAGACTATTCTCCATAAAAAATTACTGAAAATATGAAATCTATTTCTGATAAAAAACTTTCCGATCGAAAAGCTATTAGTCCTTGGAGTTACAAACCTTGGTGGTGTCAGCCTTGGTCGATTCTTTTAACTGGTACTAGCCTGATTAGCGGTAGTTGGTTTTTATTAAAAACTGTTTGGATAACTGTTTTAGTCGCGATTCCTTTATTAGCCTGGATGGGTTTTTTCTTGTTAGTATGGCCGAGGTTGATGCTGTCTAGCGGAGTTTTAGATTCCGATCCAGATTAGGTTTTGGTGGCGCGCACCCTATGTTTAGGGTAAGGTGGCGCGCACCCTATGTTTAGGGTAAGGTGGCGCGCACCCTATGTTTAGGGTAAGGTGCGCGGTGCACGCCCTACCTTTGAGTGTTGCGCAGTCTAATTTTGCGGGTAATAGTCTTGAATTGCTTTTACTTGCATGGGGTGGGATTTGAGCGATCGAATTCCCGCTGCTGTCGCTTTGGCACCGGCTATTGTCGTAATAATCGGGATTTTGTAAGTCAAAGCTGTGCGGCGGATAAAGATGCCGTCGGCCCGGGATTCTTCACCGGAAGGTGTGGTGATAATTAGTTGAATTTTCTCATTCTTGATCGAATCCAACAAATTCGGCCGCCCTTCGTGCAGTTTCAATTCCAAATCTACCTCTAAACCTTGTTCTCGCAAAACTTTGCGTGTCCCGTGGGTTGCGACTACTCTGAAACCCAATTCTAAGAATTCCTTGACAACTGGTACAACTGCTAGTTTGTCCCGATCGCGCATCGAAACCAGCACGGTTCCAAACAGCGGCATCATTTGTCCCGCGCCGAGTTGAGCTTTGGCAAATGCTTTGCCAAAATCGGTATCAATTCCCATTACTTCGCCAGTCGATCGCATTTCTGGCCCTAACAAGGTATCAGTTCCCGGGAACTTAGCAAAGGGCAATACTGCTTCTTTTACCGAAACATGAGTGGGTATAATCTCTTTAGTAAAACCCAAAGCTTCTAGAGTTTTGCCTGACATGACGCGCGACGCCATTTTTGCTAAGGGAACTCCGATCGCCTTGGACACAAAAGGCACTGTTCGAGAAGCGCGCGGGTTAGCTTCCAAAATGAAAACTTGTTCCCCTTGAACAGCAAATTGAATATTCATCAACCCGATCACTTTCAGGGATTTTGCTAATTCTACAGTCCAGCGGCGGATTGTTTCTAAAGCTGCGTCCGAAAGCGTTTGGTAAGGGATAGAACAAGCAGAGTCGCCGGAGTGGATTCCCGCTTCCTCGATGTGCTCCATAATACCGCCGATCGTCACATTGCCAGTAACATCAGCGATCGCATCTACATCCACCTCGATCGCGTTCTCCAAAAACTTATCAATTAAAATCGGATGATCGGGTTCTACCAGCACGGCATAGGTCATGTAACGTTCCAATTCCGTATCGGAATAAACAATTTCCATTGCACGCCCGCCCAACACGTAACTCGGCCGCACCACCACCGGATAACCGATCCGTTGAGCTACTATTAAAGCATCCTCAAAACTGCGGGCCAAACCGTTAGCTGCTTGCTGAATATCCAACTCCCGCAGAATCTTTTCAAATCGCTCTCTGTCTTCAGCAGTATCAATGGAATCCGGCGAAGTGCCCCAGATTTTGGTTTGTACGTCGGGGTGATTTTCCAGAGCTTTTTGTAAAGGAACCGCTAATTTCAGGGGCGTTTGGCCGCCAAACTGAATAATTATTCCCTCTGGATTTTCTGCTTCGATGATGTTGAGAACATCTTCTTTTGTTAGCGGTTCAAAATACAGGCGATCGCTCGTATCATAATCCGTCGAAACCGTCTCCGGGTTCGAGTTGACCATAATTGTCTCAAAGCCGTCTTCTCCTAGGGAATAGGAAGCGTGACAGCAGCAGTAATCAAACTCAATTCCCTGTCCGATCCGGTTCGGTCCGCCACCTAAAATCATCACTTTTCGTTTGGTAGAAGGCAAAACTTCCGACTCCGGCGCGAGACTGTGGCCCACAGGCGAAATTTTCTTTTCTTCATCGCCCAATTCCCAAATTGCAGCTCCCGCTTCGTAGGTGGAATAATAATACGGTGTAAACGCTTCAAATTCAGCGGCACAGGTATCGACGGTTTTGTAAATCGGAATTACGCCTAACTGTTTGCGGTAAGCGCGGACTTGATCTTCCGATGTTTTGGTGGCGTAAGCAATTTGGCGATCGCTAAAACCCAACTGCTTTACTTCAAACATTGTCTCTTTTGTCAACTGTTCCAACCGCGTTCGTTTCAAGAACTTCTCAGTTTCCAGCAATTCCTGCATTTTATCCAAAAACCAAGGGTCGATTGCTGTGAACTCGAAGATATCTTCGACCGACATTCCCATCATCATCGCGTGGCGGACTGTAAAAATGCGATCGGGATTTGGCGTCCGCAATCCGGCGCGAATTTGTTCCAAACTCGGCAACTTTTCCGGTTTGTCGCAGCCGAAACCCGCGCGGCCGGTTTCCAATCCCCGCAGGGCTTTTTGGAAAGATTCGTTGAAGCTGCGCCCGATCGCCATTACCTCCCCAACAGACTTCATTTGCGTTGTCAGAGTCGGTTCGGAACCGGGGAACTTTTCAAAGGCAAATCGGGGAATCTTCGTCACCACGTAGTCAATTGTCGGCTCAAAAGACGCCGGAGTTTTCTTCGTGATATCGTTGGAAATTTCGTCTAGGCTGTAACCTACCGCTAATTTTGCCGCCATTTTTGCAATAGGGAAACCAGTTGCTTTCGAGGCCAAGGCGGAGGAACGGGAAACCCGAGGGTTCATTTCAATAACGATGAAATCTCCGTTGACTGGATTGACGGCAAATTGAATGTTGGAACCGCCGGTTTCAACTCCGATTTCGCGAATAATTTTCACCGAAGCATCCCGCAGGCGCTGATATTCTTTGTCGGTGAGAGTTTGCGCCGGGGCGACGGTGATAGAATCGCCAGTGTGGACGCCCATCGGGTCGAGATTCTCGATCGAACAAATAATCACCACATTATCTGCCAAATCTCGCATTACTTCCAGTTCGTACTCTTTCCAACCAATCAAAGATTGTTCGATCAAAATTTGCGATACTGGACTGGCATCAATCCCGCCTTGTGCCATTTCTTCAAACTCTTCTTGATTGTAAGAAATGCCGCCTCCCGTGCCGCCCATTGTAAAAGCAGGACGAATAATTAACGGATAACTGCCGATTTGGTGACCAATTGCTTTGGCTTCGTCGAGAGTGTTGGCAATTCCAGAAGGGCAAACTGCGACGCCAATTCGCGCCATCGCTTCCTTAAATAATAGCCTGTCTTCTGCCATTTCAATTGCTGGCAACTTAGCGCCAATCAACTCGACGTTGTACTTTTCTAAAACGCCATTTTTAGCGACGGCAACTGCTAAATTTAGCGCCGTTTGACCGCCCATAGTCGGTAAAATTGCTTGAGGTCTTTCTTTAGCAATGATTTGTTCGAGGATGGCAGGCGTTAGAGGTTCGATGTAAATGCGATCGGCAGTTTCCGGATCGGTCATAATTGTTGCCGGGTTGGAATTCACCAACACTACTTCAAAGCCTTCTTCTCGCAAAGCTTTGCAAGCTTGGGTCCCTGAATAGTCAAATTCGCACGCTTGACCGATAACAATTGGGCCGGAACCAATCAGAAGAATTTTTTTTAAGTCTTGACGGCGGGGCATAGGTTCGTAATTGGTAATTGGACAACGTTGAGGATTAATTTGATATTTTGCATCAGTCTGAGAAACAGGCTTTCTAAGCTGTTCCCCCAAAAGCTTACTCAAAATAGTGCAAGTTTTGTTGTTAAGTTGAAATTGTGCACCATTATCAGCATTTTGGAAGCAGAACCTCGCAACTCCGGCTGACAGACACCCGCAGCCAACCAGAAATATTCATGAGAAAAGGGTGCAGTCGATCGGTAAATCAAGACTATTTTAAGTGTTCCAGTGAAATCGTGTTCTAAAATACACAATCCCTGTATTCCGCCTGATTAATCATTGTAGAGACTTCGACCAAGGCGTGTCCTGACTGTGGAGAACGGGTAGAATTAACCGGGTTGGATGATGAAATTTCCCGTAGCTTGCGGGCGGGACGCCATCGCCCTCTGAGGATGTGACAATCGTATATCTAGCCATGTAGCCGCGGCGATGGAGGACACGGCATTGCCGTGTCCCTACCTCATTTAATCCAATTTTTAGGCTTTGCGCGATCGGCGAATGAGTAGGCTAATCACTTGTCCCGGCTTTGCACCTCGCTGCGGCGGGCTCCAATCCCCGACGGCGGCAAATCCCAGTCGGTACAAGGTGTGGATGGTTTCTAACACGGCGGCGCGGGAACCGACAACCGTTATCCGCACGACTTCCTGTTCGGATACTGCTGAGTCGTCATTTGGACGATCGGAAAAGTTATCGTCAGGCACGAATTCCTGTGACATAATATGGTCTCCTGGTTTTTGGTTTTCTAGGAAAACCCAAAAACCCAGCCGCCCCGCACGTTAACACCGAGCAGGGCGGCTACAGAGAGTGTTAAAATTCTCCATTAGCCTCCAGACTGCTGCTATCAGTTTGGCGGTTAGCTGTCCATTGCTGTTGGTAGCAGCTTTGGGCAGTGCAACTAGATTTTTGAGCGACGCGGGCTGCTTCCTCTTCGAGCAAAGCAGCCTTAATTTCACAGCGTAGCCGCAGATGGGGGCCGCCGTCAATCGATTTTAGATTTTAGATTTTAGATTTTAGATTGAGATTTTCCTGCAACAACTCAATCGATTTTAGATTTTAGATTTTAGATTTTAGATTGAGATTTTCCTGCAACAACTCTCCGGTCTCTCCCACTCTCCCCTTCTCCGGTCTCTCCCACTCTCCCCTTCTCCGTCCGGTCTCTCCCCCTCTGCCGTCTCCCCCTCTCCCACTCTCCCCTTCTCCCACTCTCCCCCTCTCCCTCAAGCCAACCTACTAGATGAGGGAATGCGCCGAGGAAGAGGTAAAATATGGAATCGTTCCAAAAGCTTAAAATCAAAAATCAAAAATAAAGATATGCCTAGAACTCAAGTGCGAATATTCCGTGCACCTGCTGCTTGAGGGCAACCACATCAATTTTAGATTTTAGATTTTAGATTTTAGATTGTCCTCCAACAACTCTCTCCATCTCCTATGCCTAGAACTCCCAGCGAATATTCTGTGCACCTGCTGCTTGAGGGCGGCCACCGCGAAGAAGTGCGTTTCGCAACGCTGCAAGATTTTCAAAAGTGGTACAGCAGTACGCTGGTGCCGAAACAAGATTCAAGAGAATTTCTTAACGTCCCGATTAAAAATATTCAAGGCGAATACATGGTAGTTCGGCCTACCAGCGTTCTCGCAATTCGCGTAGAACCGATATTTACTTCTAGCGTCGAACGATACGATGAATAAGGAAAATAATCAATTGAGTAGGAAAGATTGGAACTTGAGCAAGATTTTTCGCTATCAGCTATTAGCGATCGCCTGTTGCGTTTTGGCGATCGCTTTTTCGGTGCCCGCCGTTGCAGTTGCGCCGCTGCAACCAATTAGTCTAAATCAATTGCAAGCTGGCGAATCGGACGAGCTCGCCTTTGACTCTCAAATCTGGGGCGAAAATGGCAAATCGGGCGATCGGGAATTGCTGTTAAAGTCGATCGACAACAGCCTCCGCTATCTCGATACATCGGCCGCCGGCAGTGCTTACAGCCGCTATCCAGTAGCAGGAGTTACGCGCGATCGAGTCCGCCGTTCCCTCGATCGATTCCGCCAATTAGTTGTCAGTTCCACAACTCCTTCACAACTTCAGGAATCTGTCAAGCGCGAATTTGTATTTTACAAATCCACGGGCAAAGACGGCCAAGGAACAGTTGCATTTACAGGTTATTTCGAGCCGACTTACGCAGCATCTCGCACGCCGAATTCCGAATACCGTTATCCCCTGTACCGGATGCCGCCAAACATGGCATCTTGGCCGAAACCTCACCCGACAAGATTGCAATTAGAAGGCGAAGATGCTTTGCAGGCAAGTAAAGGATTGCTGCGAGGATTAGAATTAGTTTGGTTGCGCGATCGATTCCAAGCATTTCTCGTGCACGTCCAAGGTTCTGCGAGATTGCAGCTAACAGATGGCGGCGTCATGACAGTCGGTTTCGCAGGCAAAACCAGTCACAGTTATACAGGAGTCGGGCGAGAATTAGTTAAAGACGGAAAGTTTACTTTAGAAGAGTTAAATTTGCCGAAACTAACGGAATATTTCACCAACTTTCCCGCAGATATGGACAAGTATTTGCCGAAAAATGAAAGCTTTGTATTCTTCCGGGATACTAACGGAGTTCCAGCCACAGGAAGCATTGGAGTGCCAGTAACTGCCGAAAGGTCGATCGCCACCGATAAAGCCTTAATGCCCCCCGGCGCACTAGCATTAATTACTACGAAACTTCCCTATCCGAATGCGGCGGGAGAACTCGAACAAAATGCCGTGAATCGCTACGTTTTGGATCAGGATACTGGCGGTGCCATCAAAGGTGCGGGGAGAGTTGACGTATTTATGGGAACGGGGAATTTAGCGGGCAGTCGCGCCGGTTATATCAACTCCACTGGAGAACTGTATTATCCGCTTTTAAAGTAGATTAATTCTACTTCATGTGATTGTTCGCTGTGCGTCGCCATCCCGGACACGGCACTGCCGTGTCCCTACAGATATCGCGGACAATCTATATGTAATCCTAGTTTTGATAATTGCTATAAAATAGAAAATATCCACCCTCCCAACCCCACAAATGCTAAACAAAATTCTGCAATTTTTCAAACGACTAATTCAGCGAATATTCGGATACCCAACCCCACCCACCCCACCGCCGACAAATACCGCCATCCGCCCCACACTAACTGACGCGGAATACGAGTCAAAATTTATGGAAATTCTCGAAGGGGTGAATGCCGGCTGGAGTCGAGGGGATGTAGCGGGATTCTTAATCGCAAAACGCCTTAAAGATGGTGAATTGGCAGCTTGGTTGCGGCGGTTTGGGCAAAGATTGTTAGAGGGCGAACATGATGACACCGCTGCTACGGATGCCGTGGCATCGCTTCAGGAATTGGCGCAGCGGCTGGTATTGTTAGGTAGAATTGGCAGCGGGGAATTGTCAGAGGTTGCGAGGCAAATTGGGCGGGAGATATTGACACGGTTTCCGCTGCCGGAGGTTGAGGAGGAGGATGCAAAGGGGAGGGTTATTGAGGCAGTTTTTGTTGGGGATGGTTTGGGCTTTTCTGGGGAAGTGAACCGCACAGGCGCTGAGGCTGCGGAGGAAGAATCGGAAGTTAATGCAGATGCTGAGGCGTGGTGCGATCGAGGGAATGAGCAGTATAATTTAGGAAGATTTGAAGAGGCGATCGCATCTTATAACCAGGCAATTGCTCTCAAACCAGACTACCACGATGCTTTGCACAACCGAGAGGTAGCGCAACGTAAGTTAGGCGAAATTAAATAGACCAACTCGCTTGTATCCATAATTTTTGCTAAGTATTGCGATCGGGATGATACTATTAAGAATTAAGCGCAGTTTCCGCCGCTAATTATTATACACTAAAATAGGACTTTGAGTATTTAAATTCTCACTACAAACTTAATTGGTAAGGTGCGCCAAACGCACCATACAATACGTTTATACTATTATGGTTAGTCCCAAATCCTTGCATCCAAAATCCAAAATCGAATGACACAAGTAATCGGCATTGACTTAGGCGGAACCGCAATTAAACTCGGCAGATTTAGCGAAGACGGCATTTGTCACCAATCCTTAACAGTCCCAACCCCTCAACCCGCAACACCAAAAGCCGTTTTAGCCGCGATGACCGATGCTATTTTACAACTGAATCCGGCCGAAAATGCTGTAAGTGCGATCGGCATCGGCACTCCAGGCCCCGCAGACGCCGCTGGCCGCATAGCCAGAGTAGCAATTAACCTCAAAAACTGGCACAATGTCCCCCTCGCTGACTGGTTGGAAGCTAAAACCGGACTGCCGACTATATTAGCAAATGATGCCAACTGTGCCGGATTGGGAGAAGCTTGGTTGGGTGCAGGAAGGCACTTTAAAAACCTAATCTTACTAACTTTAGGTACAGGAGTCGGCGGTGCAGTTATCCTAGACGGCAAACTATTTGCGGGCCATCAAGGCACGGCAGGAGAACTAGGATTGATTGCTATAAATCCCGACGGCCCGGAGTGCAATAGCGGCAATCGCGGTTCTTTAGAACAGTATATTTCGGTGCAGGCAATTCGCCGGCAAACTGGTTTGGAACCTTTAGAATTAGCAAATTTAGCTAAGTCTGGAGATGCCAAAGCTTTAGAATATTGGCAAAATTACGGGCGCTATCTGGGTATAGGTTTGGCAAGTATAATTTATATTTTAACGCCGGAAGCTATTATTATCGGCGGCGGAATTAGTGCGGGTGCAGAATTTTTCTTACCGCAAGTTCAAGCAGAAATTCAGCAACGTGTACTGCCGAGTTCTCGCGAAGATTTGCAGTTATTGGTGGCTGAATTGGGCAATCAAGCAGGCATGGTAGGCGCGGCTAAATTAGCTTGGCAGCTTGCTCAATAGTTAAAATTTCAAAATGCAGCGAATTTTACTGCGCTTTTTTAATATCTAAACTTAGGGAGCAACCTAAGCATTTTAGGTCAAATAAAATAAAATGAATGTGAGGAGTTACTAAACATAGTCTCCTTCATTGTTCATGATTATAACTAAGGACTAAGGACTAAGGACTAAGGACTAATGACTTCTTCATGGCAGAGATTGTCCAGTCGTATTTTTAATGTATTCCTGAATTTCTTGATAAGCTTCCGGGTTGCTTTGGCGGAGTATAACAATATTAGTTGCGCTGTCAGGCAGGCAAAAGCTTAGCCGACCGTTCTGCTCGCAAGCAAAAGAGCTTATTCGACTCATATCGATCGCAAATTCTTTGCGGTCATAATTAATTTTAATCCACGAGCCTCTAGAATTGCGGTCAATAGTTTTTTTGAGGTAATCGAGAACTTGCTTGTAAGCCTCATAATTGCCTTGGGGATTGAGGATAATCGGCTGACTGCTATTAGGCAGCCAAAAGGTGAGACGCTTGTTATCCAGTTCGCTAGAAAAAGCACTAATAGTGTCAAGGTCAATTATGTATGTACTTTTCTCATAAGTAATTTTGCTCCAATAAGCCACAAAGCCTCCTCAAACCTGTGTGTCCTGGTATTTTAGGATAGTTTGACAACTCATACCATTTTAGATTTTAGATTTTAGATTTTAGATGGGGCATGACTGATGACTATCGGGGTTTGGAACTTGCCTAAAGTTGCATTTTTTTGTGAAACTGGTATCACCCTTAAAATCAAAGCGAAAAAGTTAACTAAAAATATCAGCATTTTTACCTTCTGCTCAATGCCTTTTGCCTTCTCCCTTCGGGTACTAGCCCCCCCAACCCCTATGCTAGGGCTGGGGGATGAGGTTTTTCATTGTTTGAGAATGCTGCCCGATATCTAGTCCGGTAAGTGCGACCCGAATCCAATGCGATTGTTGGGTTGGGCGGGTGAGAGTACGCTCGATAGTCTGCCTGATTTGAATATTGTGTACTCTCACCTGCCCCTACAGACATCTAATATATCAGAACTAATTGATCGGACATGATATCAGATCAGTTTCCTGCTGCGAGTTTCCCTGCCACCAAGTCGCGCCCCTCAACTTCTAAAAAATCCTGCTTTCCCTGGATGCTTGCCGCCTCGATAAACCCCTGAAACAAGGGGTGGGGGGCGCTAGGTCGAGATTGGAATTCGGGGTGAAATTGACAGGCTATGAAAAAGGGATGGTTGGGCAATTCGATCATTTCTACCAATCGGCCGTCGGGAGATGTCCCGGAGACTGCATAACCTGATTCTAAGAAAAGATTGCGGTAGGCGTTGTTAAATTCGTACCGGTGGCGGTGCCGCTCGTAAATCACTTCTTTCTGATAAAGTTTGAAAGCGAGGGTGTCTGGGTTGACACGGCACGGATACAAACCCAGCCGCATTGTACCGCCCAAATCGACTACATCGAGCTGTTCTGGCAATAAATTAATTACCGGATTTGCGGTATCTGGGTCAAATTCAGCGCTGTTGGCATCCTGTAGTTGGGCGATGTTGCGGGCCCATTCAATCACAGCACACTGCATCCCCAAACACAATCCCAAAAAGGGTATTTTATGGTGTTTGGCATATTCGATCGCCGCTATTTTGCCGTCTACTCCCCGAATCCCAAAACCTCCGGGTACAAGAATGCCGTTGATATCTTTGAGATAATTTTCGAGGTTTCCCGATTCTAAATCTTCTGAGTTAATCCAATGCAAATTCAGGTCGCAGCCGATCGCAATTGCTGCGTGCCGCAAAGCTTCTACCACCGAAAGATAAGCATCGTTCAACCGCACGTATTTGCCCACCAAAGCAATATCAATCTTGTGATTGGGACTGTAAAGTCGGTTGACTAAAGTTTGCCACTGAGTCAAATCGGGTTGCCGCGGTTCGAGTTGCAGCAAATTGATGGTTTGTTCGGCCAAACCTTCTTGTTCCATCATCAGAGGTACTTCGTAGATACTTTTAGCATCTTGAGCGGTGATGACGCATTCTTCCGGGACGTTGCAGAATTCCGACAATTTCTGTTTCATGCCCAAAGACAGCGGGCGATCGCACCGACAGACTAAAATATCTGGTTGAATGCCGATCGACCGCAATTCCTTCACCGAATGCTGAGTCGGTTTAGTTTTCATCTCCCCAGCCGAAGGAATCCAAGGTATCAGCGTGACGTGCATATACACAACATTTTGCCGCCCGACATCCTTGCGAAACTGGCGAATTGCCTCCAAAAACGGCAAAGATTCAATATCTCCCACCGTTCCGCCGATTTCCGTAATCACGACATCGGGATTGGTATTTTTTGCCACACGGTGAATTCGCTCTTTAATCTCGTTAGTGATGTGCGGAATCACCTGCACCGTACTCCCCTGATACTCGCCGCGGCGTTCTTTGTTGATCACCGCTTGATAAATGGAACCCGTGGTGACGCTGTTGAGGCGAGACATGGAAGTATCGGTAAAACGCTCGTAATGCCCCAAATCCAGGTCTGTTTCCGCACCGTCTTCCGTCACAAAGACTTCTCCGTGCTGAAATGGGCTGAGAGTGCCGGGGTCAACGTTAATATAAGGGTCTAGCTTCAAAATAGAGACAGAATAGTCCCGCGACTTCAAGAGGCGGCCCAAGGAAGCAGCGACAATTCCCTTGCCGATGCTGGAAACCACGCCGCCGGTCACAAACACAAATTTGCTCATAGGATTTTCGACTTTAGATGTTTCAATGTCAGGTCAGACTCAAATGTGACATAGGTAATCCATAAGGGCAACCACGGGGGATTGCCCCTACACCCATTTGACCCATCATTGACGATCGTTATGTGCTTGCAACCAAGTTGTCAAATCTGACACACTGGCAAAGTCTAATAGTGCCTCTCCTAGATTCTCTAATTGCTGAGCGGATAACTGAGCGATGCTGATTTTGATCTCCGGCGACAGCAGGCCGACACTGCGCTCCAACTGACGAACAATTAATGTCATATTTCCTTGTTTGATGCCTTGTTCGATGCCTTGTTCGATGCCTTGTTCGATGCCTTGTTCGATGCCTTGTCTTATTCCTTGTTCTATCCCGATTCTGGTAGCTTTGGTAATTGCCCCGCGCTGGTCTTGAATAAAAATTTCTCGCCTTTCTAAATCCTCCAATTCATCAGGATCGAGATTTGCTTCATTGGCAATTGTAAAAGCTTTGCGGAGTTCGGGTACATTTCCCAACTCTTCCGGCACAGACCTTAACGTCCGAGCTGTTTTCATGAAATATATCCACTTATCAGTCAGAGTTTCTAATTCTGCTAAAGTCTTGTCAAATTTGGGCAACTCAACAAATACAAATTCTAATTCATCCGCCAAATAATCGACCAAGTTGTTTTTCTCTTTGATACAAAACCGCGAAATTACTGTTTCCAGATGCTCAAACATTTGGAAATCTGTAATCGTCAAGGCAATCACGGGATTTAACAGGTTGTAGTTTTCTCCGCTTTTCAATTGCACTGAGTAAGCTTTGGTAGCATTGTATAAAATCCGCTTCTCAAAGGATTCTACATTCAACACCTGCATTTCAATGATTACAGTTTTGCTGCCACCAATTTTAGCTTTGACATCCAAGTAAGTATCTTTGACTCCTTTGATTTTGGGAGCTAAATAAGGGTCAAGAATTTCTAAATCTTCGATGACTGGCTGCGCTTCGTAGAGGATGGCATTTAAAAAGCTAATCAAAATGTCTTTGCTGTCAGCAGATCCGAATATTTTTTTAAATGCAAAGTCGGTTTTGGGGTTAATAAAATTCATGGCTTTTTCAATTTATTAGAGGTTGAGAGGTTGAGGTTAGAGTGATTTAATTATTTAACTATCATACAATTTTGTAGTTTGGCTTCGCGGACGATCGCCCCAACCGACATCACCCCAATACGGAGGCAAGCCGACAGCAGTCGCCCAGAGCAATCATGGCTTAGGCAAAACTGTCACCCCCCAATCCGCCCCTCTGGAGTCAATCTAAAATCTAAAATCTAAAATCTAAACTCGACCCTACCCCCCTCAGCCATTTTTCCCAAAAAGCTAACTCAGGAACGTTTCGCGAATCGTAAGGTCATGGTAAAAAAAGCACCTCAAGTCTGCCAAAAAAACAGCTATGAAGTTTGTCTGCGTTCTATCCCCCCGGTTGCTTTCTGCTGGTATCGCATTGCTCGCTGCGATCGAGTGTGGCGTATGGCTCGCTCCAAATGCGGCGCGGGCAAAAGCTCCTGGGGAAAATTATTTGTCTCTGTCGCCGAAAACCCTCGCTAGTAACGATGTTAAGTGCAATGGGGCGCGATCGCCACAAAATCCGTGTCCAGTCGGCGGTTTGTTCGTCAAAACTCAAAATACGGCCAGAGAACAAGTCTTTCCTCTCAAGCAGACTGAAGTTAAAGCCAAAATTGCTGGCAATATCTCCCGCGTCGAAGTTGTTCAGAAGTTTGAAAATCCTTTTCCCGAATCTTTAGAAGCTGTTTATGTATTTCCTTTGCCCGACGAAGCGGCGGTGGACGATATGGAAATTAAAATAGGCGATCGCACTATTAAAGCTGATATCAAACTCCGCGAGGAAGCTTTGGAAATTTACGAACAAGCCAGACAGCAAGGTCGGACTGCGGGTTTGTTGGAACAAGAACGCGACAATATTTTTACTCAGTCTCTGGCGAACATCAAACCCGGAGAAAAAATTGAAGTTACGATTCGCTACACCGAAAGTCTCAAATTTGCCGGCGGCGATTACGAATTTGTGTTTCCAATGGTGGTTGGCCCGCGCTATATTTCGGGAAATTCGACCGATGCCGATCGCATTAACCCGCCTATCTTGCCTCCGGGAACGCGATCGGGTCACAATATCGCTGTTTCGGTAGAAATAGATGCCGGAGTGGCGATCGGCGATGTCCGCTCTACTTCCCATCAAATTACAACTGACCGCAGCGGCAATATTGTGCAAGTCCAATTAGCCAATTCTGACACAATTCCCAATAAAGATTTAATTTTGCGCTATCGAGTGGCGGGCGAAAATACTCGGGCAACTATTTTGACTCAATCCGACAAGCGGGGCGGTCATTTTGCTACTTATTTGATTCCGGCATTAAACTACAAAACTAATGAAATTGTACCTAAAGATGTCGTGTTTCTGATGGATACTTCCGGTTCTCAGCAGGGCGAACCGCTGGCAAAATCTAAGGAGTTGATGCGCCGCTTCATTCAAGGGCTGAATCCTAACGATACTTTTACTATTATTGATTTTGCCAACACGGCAAAAGCACTTTCAACAACTCCTTTAGCAAATACGGCTGCCAACCGACAAAGCGCCATTAATTATATCGACAAGTTGCAGGCTAACGGTGGCACTGAACTGCTTAACGGCATTCAAGCAGTGATGAATTTTCCGGGTGCGGCAACGGGAAGGCTGCGGAGTATTGTACTAATTACTGACGGTTACATTGGTAATGAAAATGAAGTGCTGGCTCAGGTTCAGCGGAGTCTGAAACCGGGAAATCGACTTTATAGTTTTGGTGTCGGCAGTTCGGTGAATCGGTTTTTGCTCAACCGTTTGGCGGAAGTGGGAAGAGGCACGTCTCAAGTAATTCGTCAAGATGAACCGTCGGCAGAAGCGACAGAAAAGTTTTTTCGTCAAATTAATAGTCCGGTATTGACTAATATTCACATTAGTTGGGAAGGAATGGGGGAAAAACCGGAGATTTATCCGATCGCACCTCCAGACTTGTTTGCGAGTCAGCCGCTAGTTTTGTTTGGGAAAAAGACCGATCGATCTAACGGTCAACTTCGCATCCGCGGCACTGTTGCGGGCGGCAAAGCTTACGAGCAGATTTTACCTGTCAATTTTGCTCAATCCGGCGGGCGGCAGCGAGAGTCTACTTCAGTCGCAGCAACTGCTACGGATTTTGGCAATCCGGCGGTAGCTCAACTTTGGGGTCGATCGCGCATTAAAGATTTAATGAATCAAATGTTTGGTGCCGAGACTAAATCTCTGGTAGAAGCTGTAACTAATACTGCTCTGACTTATCGGTTGCTGTCGGAATACACGGCTTTTGTGGCTGTGAGCGAAGAAGTGCGAGTCGAACCAGATGGAACTCGTCGCCGCGTGCAAGTACCTGTGGAATTGCCACAGGGTGTCAGCTATGAAGGTATTTTCGAGTCGGGAGGGGCAGAGTCAACTAGGGGCGGCATTAGGAACGCTACCCCGACTCGCGCCCAGGCGCCGGTGATGCCAGCTCCTGTTATGCCGCCGCCGCGGCAGCGAGGTAACGGTGAGTTGCAACCCTCGGAGCCAAAGGCTTCTCGCTGGGAAGTAGTTAGCGCCGAAGGGTTGGATGCCGGGGCGATCGCCGCTTTGACTCAATACCTGCAATCTGTTAATCTCCCGGCGGGGGTTAGCGGTGAAACGGTGTGGGAGTTATCGGTACAAGACGGCCGCGTTGCCCGAGTGGGGATAGATACTCAAACCTCGACGCTGCAAGCAACAGACGCCGTAGAGACTCTCAAGAGGGCCTTGAGTTCCTGGCAACCTCCCGCAGGATTCAAGGGCACGCTGCGTCTGAAGTTGCGAATTACGGTCGATCGTTAAGGAATGACTATCTATGTCAAGAAACATTAACTTTTAATTCAAAAATACCGAAAGGGGGCTCGCTACCACGAGAAAGATATAAAATCTTTATTAAGAGAGCGCGTTTAAACAGAAAGTAATGCTAACAGAATTTATACAGTTTGAGGCAAACGCTGAAACAGTCTAGTTTCTGAAACAGTCTAATTTCTGAAACAACCTTAAGATTAGAGATTTCTCGCTCGAAACCCCCCAATCATAGAAGGTATCACGCCCTATGGAAGTTAGCGAACTACTCAACAATTATGAAAAAGGACAAAGAGACTTTGCTGGAGCCGACCTCAGCGGGGCAAACCTCAGCGGAGCAATCTTAATCGGAGTCAACCTTTCGCGAGCTAATCTTTCCGGGGCGAATCTCAGTAGAGCGTTTCTCACCAAAGCAACACTCAAAGGCGCACAGATGCAAAGAACAAATCTGAGTTTTGCCAAAATGGGCGAAACTAAACTCTCAGGCGCAGATTTGACAAAAGCGAATTTGAGCGGGGCTTTTTTGGTAAAAGCAAAATTGCCGAGGGTAAAATTAAGCGGCGCAACTTTAACGGGCGCAAACCTGCGCGGTGCTGCGTTGTGGAATGCGAATTTGTGCAGCGCCGACTTGCAATTGGTTAACTTGCTGGGCGCGAATCTGACAGGAGCTAATTTTAAGTGGGCAAACCTTTACGGTGCAAGGCTCAACAGTGCAAAACTTTTTGGAGCTCAATTAACCGGAGTCAGTCTGCGGCGAGCGCAATTGACAGGGGTGAATCTCTGCGGTGCAGATTTGAGCGGCGTCAACGTGAGCGAAGCTAAACTAATGGGAGCTAATTTGGAAGGCTCGAATTTGGCGGGGGCGAATTTCAGCGCGGCTCAGTTGCGGGGGGTAAAGTTGGCGGGTGCAAACTTAACCGGGGCTAAGTTGAGGGGAAGTTGTTTGAGAGAGGCAAATCTGAATTGGGCGAAGCTGTGTCAAGCTGATTTGATGGCGGCAGATTTGAGTGAGGCGACGTTAATAGGAGCTAATTTAGATAATGCTTTATTGGCAGGAGCTATTTTGCCGGAATCTACTAGGCGCTACTTTTCCTTAGCTGGGGCGGGCCAAGTCAATTCTTGGGAAGTTAATGAGATTTCAAATGGGTAATTGGTAATTGGTAATGGGAAATTGTTGGCGATCGACCAATGACAACTAAAAACTAATATCAATTTAAAAAAGTCTTCTGACAAGCCTCAATTTTATACGAATTTAGTTCGCGATCGCACTCGCCGACAAAGAAACCGGGTTTTTTAACTTTTATTGAGGCTTTTAACGGCGTGTATTTGGATTAAAAAACCAAGGTGATGGTCAACCGCGCGATCGCAAACTAGAATTATTAAAAGTGGCAGATATCGGCGCCGGAGACGGCATTGCCCTCTCCTTACAAAAAACTACGCTCAAGGTTTTCTGTTGAAATCTATTCTTTAATCTCAAATCTCAAATCGTTATGACTGTTAATTATGGGGTGGTGCTGGTAACTGCGGCATCGGAGGCAGAGGCGGAGAATCTCGCTAAATCTCTAGTTGAACACAAGCTGGCTGCTTGTGTGAGCTTGTCGCCAATTCGCTCGATTTATACTTGGCAAGGCGAGATTCAAGCCGAGTCAGAGTGGCAGTTGGTAATTAAAACTGATTTGGCTAAATTTGAGGCTTTAAAAACAAAAGTTCAGGAACTCCATTCCTATGAAGTTCCTGAAATTATTGCTATTCCTATTATCGCTGGCAGCGATGCTTATCTCAATTGGGTGGGACAATCTTTAAGTTTGTAGCCAAGACTTTAGTCCTAAATTATCCAATAAAGAGGGACTGAAGTCCCTACTAAAAATGGTCAGAAACCTACGAATTATGACTGGTAGGGCCGATGACGCCGATTTTGTGGCGAAAACTTAGTTCGCCGCCGAACCAGCCTGTAATGCCCAGCAAGGTTGCCACGACGATCGAAATTGCTAAACCTGTATATACGATCGGCTCAGCCGGATTTCCTTGTCGCAACACCAGGTTAATCAGGGTAAGTACCATAACCGCCACATTGCCGCCCATGTGCAACCAACCGGCACTGCGATCGCGCACTCTTTTAACTTTGAAAAAATCTAAAAAGCCCGTGATTGCTGCCAAAATCCCCGCAGCAAAACCCACACCCATCAGCCAAACCGAAGCTCTCGCCCAAAACGGATCGCTTGTCAGCCAATAACCGATGTCCGTGCCGGCGGCTCCTACTAAAAAGGCTACCGGAAAGATGACGATGATGGGGTGGATGGGATGGCCTGCAACTGAAAGCGTACTCGTAATGCCGGCGTCGCGATACTCTGCGTCGTCACTTTCGAGAATCGGCGGCAGATTGGGATAGGGCGTACTATTTCTGGGATTTGTTTCCATGATTCCTACAGATAACTTTTGTACAACTAAGCCGTTTTTATTGGATTGAAATTAATCCCAAACCCGCTCGCCATTTTCGTCAACGCGGGCCTGCCGAATTACGTCAGAAATTTCGTCGGCGTCTTTGACGTGGTGCAAAGCTTTCTTTTCCCCATCCGGTTCTTCTACGACCACATAAGTTGGAACTGTAACAACATCTCCCGTGATGTCGGGCACGTGGTCTACCGCCAGTTGCTGGGCTTTTTCTTCGATGCTTTGCGGTTCTTCGGAAATCCGATCGCCCGGATTGACAGTGCGCTCCATATCTTTGCCTGGTTTGTCGATACTCATAAAACCCCTCTGGTGTTTCTAATTTTTTGCTGACGCTGGCTGTAATTCCTACTATTGAACGAAAAATCTCCCTGCACATACATCTCCCGAGGGGTGGAAGTTTCATTTATGCCGATCGCAGGCAGCCTCTACCTACAGGAAGAGGCTTTTCGGCTGGTTCGGAAAAAACCTAAGGTAAAATCTAAACATGATATTTTCCTTCCCTTTGAATTGCCCATGAAAAGTTACGATTGGATTGTTGTCGGCGGTGGCATTACGGGTGCGTCACTGAGTTACGAACTGGCAAAAAAAGGTTTTGCTGTGCTGCTTTTGGAACGAGATTCTACCATGCAAAATGCTACTCGTTTTAGTTACGGCGGCTTGGCTTATTGGTCGGGAACGACTGATTTAACTCGGAAATTGTCTGGGGAAGGTATCGAACGCCACCGCAATTTATCGGCGGAATTAGATGCTGATACTGAGTTTCGCGAGTTGGATTTGTTGCTGACAATTGATGCGGGCAGTGATGCCGAAAAAGCGGCGGCTAATTACGCGCATTTTGCGATTGTTCCGCAGCTTTTGAGCGTTGCAGAAGCTGGCGAGTTGGAACCTTTGCTGAATAAAAGTGCGATCGCCGGAGCTCTGACTGTGCGTCACGGTCACATTTCGCCGACTTCCACAAATAAAGCTTACTGTCAAGGGTTTCTGCGGTTGGGAGGAACTATAGAATTTGCTGAAGTAATTGGGTTGATAAAAGAGGGGAATCGGATTTCTGGAGTCAAGACGGCGCAGGGAATTTATCGTTGTGAAAATGCTGTTGTTTGTGCAGGAGGTTGGAGTCGGAGTTTCCTAAAAGCCGCTGGTGTTTCTGTGGGAGTTTATTTTACTCGCACGGAGATTTTGGAAACTGCACCTGTGGATTTGAAACTCAGGACTTTGGTGATGCCTGCGGTATTAAAACGTTTTGAATTGGAAGCAGAATCGAGTAGAAATGAGGTGGATTTTCTTTGGGATGAACCCGGTAAAGAGTTGCTGTCGCCGATTTTAGATTCGGGTGCAATTCAGTTTAATGATGGCAGTTTGCGGATCGGGCAATTGTCGCGCACTTTGAGCGATTTGAATGCTAAAGTCGATCGCGAAACCAGCGAAAGGGCAATTCGTGCAGGAATCGGCAAGGTTTTGCCTGCTTTGGCAGGTTTACCGGCAACTTGGCACGAGTGTATTGTGGCATTTAGCGCGGATAATTTGCCTGTAGTGGGGCCGATTGCCGATCGCCCTGGATTACACGTTTTTTCGGGTCTCAGCAATCCTTTGGCTACTGTACCTGCTTTGGCTGAGCGATTTGCTAATTGGGCGGGGGGAGAAGAAGATAGGGCGATCGAGCTTTTATCTCCCGATCGATTTATCGCAGAAAGAAGAAGGAAGAAGGAAGAAGGAAGAAGGAAGAAGGATAGATGACTACTAACTAATGACTAATAACTAATGACTACTGACTACTGACTAATGACTCATTACTAAAAAAGGCAGCGCGACAATAAATGTAGTACCTTTACCTAGTTCACTTTCCACACTTATTGTACCGCCGTGCAGGTCAACTATGTGTTTGACAATGCAAAGTCCTAACCCCGATCCTTTAATCTTGCCGACATTCCCACCCCGTTCAAACTGCTGAAATAATTTCCCCTGATATTCCGCTGTCATGCCAATCCCTTCATCTCTAACGCAAAAAACTACTTGTTTACCCTCACAGCTTAATTCTAGACATATATTCCCACCATTAGGAGAATATTTTATAGCGTTTGACAGCAAATTAGTGAGGAGGTGTTGTAGCAGTTTTGCATCCAGATTGGCTTGGATTTTTTCTGTTCGATTGCGAAAAGCTACTAAGTGTTTTTGAGTAGCGAGGGGTTGCATTTCTTCTAAAATAGATTTGCACAAATCAATCACATTTACCGGATTTAAGTTCAAGGAAAGTTTTCCGGATTCGGCTTTGCTGAGCATTAAAATTTCCTCCAGCAATTCACTCATATTGCTGACGGCTTTTTTTATCCGCTCGACATTTTTATTGGTCGTTCCAGGGGTTTTATGCAATTCGCTATCTTCCAACATTTCAGCCGATAGCTGTATGGTAGTTAAAGGAGTGTTTAAATCGTGGTATGCCATTGAAATAAATCGAGACCTGTTTTCGCTTTTGGCTGCTGCCAATGCAATTAGTTGTTGCATTTTAACGGCTTCTTGATGTTTGCTCAGCGCTATCTTGATGGTGGCGTGCAGTTCTCTTTGTTTAAACGGTTTGAGGAGGTAGCCGTAAGAGCCAGTCTTTTCGGCTCGCTGCAAAGTTTCGTCATCGGCATAGGCAGTTGTATAGATAATTGGGATATCTAATTCTTGATTGATTATTACTGCTGTTTCTATGCCGTCAATGTCACCTTTGATGACTATATCCATTAAGATTAAATCTGGTTCCAGTTCGCCTGCGCGCTGGATGGCATCGGCTCCTGAAGAAACAATGTCTGCGATTTGATATCCCAATTTTTCTAATTTTTGGGATAAATTTTTAGCAATTAATAGTTCGTCTTCTACAATCAAAATATTAATTGCTTTTTCTGCTAAATCCATGATTTTAGAACCTTTGAGAATAGTTTAACTCGTTAAATTTTAGGTGGAAGGCTGTGCCATTTTGTCTTGACAGTTCGATGTTTCCTTCTAACTGCTCAGTTAAAGTGCAGACAACTTGAAAGCCCATTGAGTTAGTTTTCCGAAAATCTAAGTTTTGAGGAAAGCCGATGCCGTTGTCCTTAACTAAGAGGTTGATTTCTCCATCGCCCGTTTGATGACATTCTACACTAACTGTACCGCTAGTGCCATTAGGAAAAGCGTGTTTGAGGGTATTTGAAACCAATTCATTGGCAATTAAACCGCAGGGACTAGCAGTTTCAATGTTTAGGTAAATTGGTTCAGCTAATACCTGCAACTGAATGTGATTGTCACTAATATTGTAAGAGTGAAACAAGTTACTTACTAAATCTTCGAGATATTCGCCAAAATTGATTTGCGCCAGGTTAGTCGAGCGATACAGTTTCTCGTGAATCAGAGCCATAGAGTAAAGGCGATTCTGACTTTCTTCAAACATCTTGGCTATTTGCGGGTCGGCAACTGTGTTAGATTGCAATTCTAACAGACTCGCAACTACGCAGAGGTTGTTTTTGACGCGGTGGTGAATTTCTTTGAGCAAAATTTCTTTTTCTTTGAGGGAGCTTTTCAAATTTGCTTCCGCTTGTTTGCGTTCGCTCAATTCAGCTTGCAGTTGCTGGTAGAGTAGAGATTGCTGAATGGCGATCGCTAATTGATTCACCAACTGGTGAAATAAATTGATTTCCCATTCTTGCCACTCACGAGGGCCATCGCATTGGTGGGCAATCAGCAATCCCCAAAGCCGGCTGTGCTGAATAATCGGCACTACTAACTTTGCCCTAACTTGAAGTTCTTTCATAAACTCCATCACACAAGGTGTAATGCTGGGAGAATCTAGTTCGGAAATCGCAGAAATTCGCCCTTGCAAATAAAGCTGATAACTTTCAATCGGAAAAACCTCTTCGCCAAAACATCTATCCAGGAGTTGGCTGCATCCTTCTGCCACGGCTTCAGCAATGACTCGCCCGCCCTTTTTGGGTAAAATTTGATAAACCAAAACTCGATCGGCTAACAATACTTGCTGGAGTTCGGCAACCGTAGTGTTGAGAATTTCTTCTAATTGCAAAGACTGGCGGACGCGACGGGCGATCGCCTCCACGAGCCGTTCTCGCTCGAATTGCTGTTGCAGCGCGATTTCGGCATATTTAGAATTGGTGATCTCGGCGGCGTAACCAATAATTTCGATCGGAATGCCCCTGCTGTCAACCAATAGTTTCTGTTCCGTCCGCAGCCAGCGGTAAATTCCATCTCGGTGCAGAAAACGGTACTCGCAAATGCAATTTTTACCCTCGGACAAATTAGAAAACTTTTCTAAAAATAGTCGCCGGTCTTCAGGGTGAATCCGGCTCGACCAAATTTTAGAATCTGCTAACAGTTCTTGGGGTTCGTAGCCAACGATTGCCTTAACGTTGTCGCTAATGTAAGTAGTACAAAAATCTCCTGTAGGTGCGGCAGTAAAAATTACCGCCGGATTAGAAGCCAGTAAAAATTGCAGGCGTTCTTTTAACTGCTGAAATTCCATTTCTGCCCGCTTGCGATAACTGATATCTTCGATCGCCTCCATGCTGTAGAGAGGAATTCCCTCGCGGTCGCGGATCAGCGTCACCGTCAAGTTTGCCCAGATCAGCTCGCCATTCTTCTTAATTAAGCGTTTTTCGAGCCCGAAGCGAGAAATATTGCCGCAGACCAACTCCTTGACTTGCTCCAATTCTGCTTGTAAATCTTCTGGATGCGTCAGTTGAGTAAAAGTCATGGTCGCCAACTCCGAATCGCTGTAGCCCAACATCTGGCGGTGAGCTTCATTCACTTTGATAGTGCGGTAGTCGCGCACGCTTGTCAAACCGATCGCGATCGGAGCATCGTCAAATAAGTTGCGAAACTTTTCCTCGCTCTTTTGCAGTGCTGCTTCTGCGTGTTTGCGAGCGGTAATGTCTCGGGCTACCCACATCACCCGATCGAGATCTAGGGGCGAAATACTGGCATCAAACCAGAATAACTTGCAGCCAATTTCCATGCTGTATTCAACTCTGTGGGTTTGCCTAGATGCCAATGTTTGGCGAATGTGGCTCAGCACAAAATTAGCTTCTGCTTCTGGGAAGATTTCGGCGAGGGTTTTGCCCAGGACTTCATTAGCCTGTTTGTACAGCAATTCGGGAGCCGTGGGGGCAATTTTGAGGTAGCGGCCTGTTGCGTCAAAAACCAGCACGATATCCGTCATGGCATTAAACAGCGCCAGCAGTTCGGCTTCGGAGTTTTGGAGTTTTTCTTCGGTCAATTTGCGATCCGTAATGTCGGTGTCAGTGCCAGTCAGCCGGTAGGGCTTGCCGGAAGCCGATCGGATCGCGCTGCCGCGGGCAAGTATCCAGCAGGTGCTGCCGTCTTTGCGCAGCATCCGGTGTTCTACTTCATAAATTTCTGTCACACCCTCTAGATAAGCCTTTACTGCTTCCTCGACTGCAACTCGATCGTCGGGATGAACGTGAGACACCCAATTTTCCATGCGGTTGGGAATCTCTGCGTCCTGATAGCCCAACAAAGCTTTCAAAGACGGAGCAATGTAGATTTCGTCGGTTTCCAAATTCCAGTCCCAAACCCCCACTTTGCCTGCGGATACTGCCAGTTCGTACCATTTAGTTCGCTGCTGGACTCGCAGTTCTAACTCTGCATTGAGCTGCTGCAAAGCGATTTCTGTTTGTTTGAGCTGCGTGACATCCCGACCTGCTGCTTGATACTCGACGATTTGTCCGCTCTCGTTGAATATAGCCCGATCGATCCACTGCTGCCAGCGAATTTCCCCGCTCGGCAAAATTACTCGGTGTTCGCAAGTAAAAATAGGCTTGTCGGGAGACACAGAAGTATATTGCTCTTGAAAAAATTCTCGGTCTGGTTCTGGGATCAGCGGCATGAAGCTGTTGCCGAGCAAGTCGAACGGTTGCACCCCGAAATAACGGCAGTAAGCTTGATTGACAAATGTGATTTTACCGTCGGGGAGATAGCGGCAAATCAGTTCGGTTTGGTCTTCCACAATCGCCTGGTAGCGCGCCTCGCTTTGCAGCAGGGCATTTTCGGATTTTTTGCGATCGCTGACTCGTTTTTCTACTTCACAATTGCCGTCTAAAAGTTCGGATTGTTCCTGAAGTTTTACAGCTTCTTGATGCAGTGTTTCGATCCAGCTATACATTGCTGGACGAATCCTTTTTTCGCTTACTAAACCTACGGGCTGACCCCGTTCATCCACAATTGGCAAGCAATCAATCGAGTTTTGACAAAATAGCTTAAATGCGGTCAAAATATCTCTAAATTCTGATTCTTTTAAAACAATTAAATTTCGCGTCATTGCATCGGCAACTTTCATGTCTTGCCATTCGTATTCGGTGGCTAAGTTCAGCACATCTTCCGGGCTTAACAGTCCGACTAGCTGATTTTCATCAACAACTAAGACGGAACTAATCGATGGTTTTACCGTTTCGTTTGAGTGCGGCGGTGAATTAGACAGCGGACAAGGGTCGATCGCCCCACGCATCAGGGCGATCGCATCCCCGAGGCAAGTGGAGGGAGCAACCGTCACAGGGTGGCGATCGACAACTTCGTCGGGCGATCGTAAATTTGCCGGCAAATTAGCAAGTTGCATCAGTTTTGGCCAAAAAGTATTGCTCATTAACTTTAGCAACACTTTTTGTCATCAGCCAGAGGACTGATGACTGATGAGTTATGACCGATCTTATTTTTGCCGAAGGAGAATATAAGTTTTCATTTCCCCTTTGCCTTTAACTTCAATAATTCCTCGCTCCTGAAACAAATATTTGTCTGCCACTAATTTATAAGTTGTTTCGCTGACTTGAATCCGCCAAGGCAAACCCTGAGATTCCATGCGGGAAGCAATATTTACCGTATCGCCCCACAAATCGTAAATAAACTTCTTGATGCCAATTACTCCGGCAACAACCGGGCCGCTGTGAATGCCAATGCGAATGCTAAAATATTTATTATGATTAGCATTAAATCGGGCTATTTCTGCTTGCATATCTAGGGCCATTTTGGCGATCGCCTCTGCGTGATCTGCCCGGGGATTGGGCAGCCCTCCAACCGCCATGTATGCGTCGCCGATGGTCTTGATTTTTTCTAACCCGTGCCGTTCGCACAAAAGGTCGAATCCTGAGAAAATCTGATTGAGGATCTCCACGAGTTCGATCGGATTCATGACGGCAGACAAAGCAGTAAACCCCACAATGTCGGCGAACAAAACAGTCACTTCCGGAAAGTATTCGGCAATAGTAGTTTCGTTTTGTTTGAGGCGTTCTGCTATTGCCTTGGGTAAGATATTTAACAGCAGGTTTTCTGATTTTTCTTGTTCTTCCCGCAGGGCATCTTCTGCTTGCTTGCGTTCCGTAATGTCATGGTAACTCCAGACTCTGCCGATAATTTGATCTCCGAGCCGCTGCGGTTGCGAATAGCGTTCAAAAAATCTGCCATCTTGAAATTCCAACAAGTCGTAACTTTCGGCTTTTGGCTGTTCGTAAAGCGATTCTATTCTCTCTTGAAATGCTTGGGGATCTTTGAGTTGGTTCAGGACAAAGGCGATCGTTGCGGCGTCGTCTCGGAGTGCCATCACTTCATTAGGTATGCCCCACATTTCCACAAATTCTCGATTGAAAGTGACTATTTTTCCTCTGCTGTCAATAGCTAAAATACCGTCCCCAGTAGAATCAAAAGTTGCTTGCAGCAGGGACACAGATTTTGCGAGGGCGTCTTCTGCCATCTTTCGAGCAGTAATGTCTCGCAAAATAGCGCGAATCGCTACTAGCGAACCTTCCGCAAATTTACAGCTTATGCTACCTTCCAACAAAATTTGTTCGTGATGTTTAGTAATAAATATTGCTCTAATTGAGTCTGGACAAACTGTATTTTCATTTACGTTTTTATTGATAATAGCTTGATACAATATATCCAGAGACTCTTGGGAACTGTTGGGATGAATAATATCAAACACAGTCATTTGAGCAATTTCTGCTTCGCTGTAGCCCAGAGTTTCCCGCCAAGCCCGATTTACATACAAAAAATGACCGTCGGCTCCAATACTTTGAATTAAGTCAGTAGCATTTTCAAATAAGTCTCGCAGTTGTTCTTCGCTTTCCCGCAAAGCTATTTCCGCTTGCTTGCGCTTGATAAATTGACCCAGTTGGCTGCCGATGGTTGCCATTGTCTGAAGCAATTCTTCATCAAAACACTGCACTTCCCGGCTGAAAAAAATCATTACCCCCAACACAGACCTAGCAGATTTTTCCTGCTCGTAGTCGCCCAAAATTGGGAAGCCAAAAGCTCCGTGCAGTCCTTCTTGGGCGGCGATTTCTCGGCGCAGACAACTCTCGCTTTCTGTGACATCTGCAATCCACTGAGAGGAACCGCTGGCCCAAATGAGACCGGGCAATCCTTCACCAAACGCACAGGTCATTTGTTCGGTAAATTCGGCAAATTTGGGGATAGAAACTGAGCGTTTTGTCCAACTGGCGACGCACCGCAAATTGGGGTCGGAAACCGCAGTTATTCTGTTAGTTTCTGACAGCAGTTTTTCCCCAGCTTCTGGCATCCAAAGTTCGGCGGTATCCCATCCCAAGCTGTCGCAAATTGCGGGGAGAATTGCTGCTAGAGCTTTTTTGATTGTTTCGGATGCCGACAGGATGCGGGTGGTTACGTACTGAACTATTTGTCGCTGGCGGGCGCGCTGTCTATCTGTCACATCGCGGCCGATGTACACGAAATCTTGAACGGCGGCTCTTGCTTCAAAACTGCTTTTAATGTCAGTCGAAATCGCCGTACAGGAAAACGAAACTGTTAGCTTTTGTCCGTTTTTGGCCCGGCAAATTACCTCGGTGTTAGTTTGAGATTGTTGAGGCGGATCTTGGCTGACTGCTTGCAAAGAGGAGCCAACAGCAGCAAGAGCGTCTATTTGCTGGCCTACTAATTCTGATTCGCTGTAACCGAACAAATCTTGAGCCGCTTGATTGACTTTTTTAATTTTTCCCAAGGCTGTTGTTACCAATAAAACTTCGACCATTGAACTAATAATTTTTTCAACATAATTATTAGTAGCGGCTAAGGTAGTCAACAAAATATTCATTTCATTGGTAGCTTGGACTAGAGTTTGTTCCAAACCCATCCTGTCGGTTACGTCTTCAAAAAATATAATTAATCTCTGATAATTATCGTCATCGGTGAACTCGACGATATACATATCAAAATAAAGCTGCAAGCCATTTCCTAATACCCGCGCGATCGCTTTTAATTCAAAATTGGGCAAACGTCTTTCAAAAATATCGATTAAAATTTCTTCACTCCCCACCAATTCGGGAAAGGGAATGCGGACATCGTTGCCGGCGACTACTTCCTCGGGACTATCGGCAAACCGCTGCACTTTGAGAGAGATTTCTTGGATTAAAAAGTCTTTATCCAGTGCTAGGTACTCCAAGTGGTGGGGAACTAACAGTTTTTTTAATAAGGTTTTCATGTGAGATTTGTAGTAGTGAACGCGCCCTCTGTTGTAGCGAATTATCTGAAATTAATCTATTTATCTCTGTTTGTAAAAGGGAATTTTGACTGCAAAGGTAGTGCCTACACCTTTGTCGCTGGAAAATTCGATTTGACCTCCGTGCAAGTCTACACACAGCTTCACTATGGATAAACCCAGTCCTGTACCTGGTATTTTTCCGACATTTTGCGCTCGGTAATAAGATTCAAAGAGTTGTTCTCTGTCTTCAATAGGAATGCCAATGCCTGCGTCTTTAATTTGAAATTTAGCTTCTTCATTGTCACAATTTAATTCAAAATAAATATTGCTGTGGATCGGCGAATATTTGACAGCGTTTGACAGCAAATTTGTCAAGATGTGCCGCAGCAATTTTGCATCGAGTGCGGGCCAGTTTTGCGTTTCCTCCGACTCGTTCTCTATTTTTTTCCCGGGCGGAACTAACTCGGGGCAAATAAAATTAATGGTATGATTTTTTGCGTAACTAATTTTAATTGATTCTACTAACTCGCTGCAAAATTTTTGTAAGTCAACTGGTGCGGGATTGAATTCGAGTTTTCCGGCTTCGGCGCTGCTGAGCAACCGCACGTCATCTAATAGCTGAGCCATGTGTTTAGATGCTGATTTAACGTGTTCGAGGTATTCTTGTTTTTCCTCGTGGGTGATTTGGTCGCCGTAGTCTTGGAGGATTTTAGTAGCAAATAATACTGTATTTAAAGGATTGCCAAATTCGTGAGCGAGCATCGAAAAAAAACGAGATTTTACCTGTCTGAGTTCTTGCTCTTTTGCCAAGGAGCGGCGAATTTCTATTTCTTGTTGCTTGCGTTCTGTGATGTCCCTGCCGATATAGATGAAATCGTAAAGTTCCTGTAATTCTGTCTGAATGGCCGCACAGGAAAATTCTACCCAAATTTCTTCTCCTGCTTTAGTAGTGCAGATTACTTCCAGTTCTTTTAGCAGCTCTTTATGAGACAAAATATAGCGGTGGCGAGCTTGGTAAAGCAATTTTTCTTCGACTACTATTGTGGAGAGGGGGTGGCCGATCAATTCTGCTTCGCTGTACCCAAATAACCATTGTGCTGATTGATTGACTGTTTTGATAGTTCCTAATGTTGTTGTCACCAACAAAGCATCGCCCATCGAGCGAATAACTTTATCTATATAATCGTTAGAAGCGGCTAAGGCGCTCACCAAAAGATTAGCTTCATTCGCCCTCTGAATCAACGATTGCTTCATCACCATCTTGTCGGTGGCATCTTCAATCAAAATTAGCAATTTACTGGGCACATCTTCTTGTTCGTCTTCATGTTTGATAGCCAACATATCAAAGTATAAAGGGCGGTTGTGGTCGGCAAACCGAGCGATACCTTTGAGATCAAAACTCGGCAGCCGTCCCATCATGATAGACATGAGGATATTTTCAATGCCAATCAGTTCTGGAAAACTCGTGCGAGCATCTGCACCGGGTATCGCGTAGCCCGGAGTATCGGCATAATGCTGCACTTTGGCGGAGGTTTCCTGAATGATGAAATGGTGATTTAATACAAAATACTCGGTTTTTCGCGGCTCCAACAGCTTTTTCAAAAGGGGGTTCATACTTGTTCTACCATTGTGTAAGCTAGTTTATAGAAGATTTCGTCAACGTCTTTGCCTGTTTTAGCAGATGTCGCGTAAACTGCTATTACTTTGTCTTGACCTATCGAATGGGATATTTCGACTAGCACCCCCAATTTTTCCTCGTCAATCAAGTCTACTTTGTTCAAAGCGACGATTATTGACCCTTTAGGATTGACTGAAGAAAAAAGCTGAATGTGTTCGGAGATTCGCTCAACTGTTTCGGATCGGCTGACATCGGCAACGATTAAAACACCGCTTGCTCCCTGCAAGTAAGTCGGTGCTATTCCTTTGAATTTTGTATGCCCTTCTAAGTCCCAAATTAGCAACTGTGCAGTCACGTTTTCCCGCTGTTTTACGCCTTCTAATTCTACGCTTTTTCGGGAAATTTTTACTCCCACAGTAGACAGGTACTGGTCGCTGAATTGCCGATCGACAAAACGGCGGATCAGGCTGGTTTTGCCGACGCCAAAATCGCCAATCATGCACATTTTTTTAGATATAGTAACTGACATAATTATTTACTGTTTACGGTCTTAGTTATTGGTTCAAATAGCACGCATCTGCTTAAAAGTCGCGGTTGATTCGGTTCCACGTCGGCAGGAGGATTGGGGTTGCCGACGGTTTGGAGGCGCTTCGGGTCAGCACCTTGTCGCACTAAAGCATCTCGCACTGCTTCGGCACGCTTGAGCGACAACTGTTGATTTGTAGCAAGTTCCCCAGTTCGATCGCTGTGTCCAATTATCTTAATATGTTTTTGAGGATATTGAGCCATGAAATTTTTGACACTGGCGATGAGTTCTCCATATGTAGAGTCTAATTTTGTGGTTCCTGGCTCGAAGTAGATGCGGGTTGTAATTTTCAGGGGATCTAATTTAACCGTACTGATGACCGACTGAACACCGGGAATTTGCTTCAAGGACTGAGCTATTTTCTGTGTGTCTGCTAGGTCCATAACTGTGCCATCTACTGTAACTTTGCGATCGCCATACCGACTAGAAATAGAAACGCCCGACAAGCGGTTCAAAACAGCAGTGATCCGCTGCACTTCAGCCGCTGCCAAAACAGGATCTGGGGGTACATCTACAGCAACAATTTTATTTTCTAATTTTAGATTGGGTGCAGTTGATGCAGCTATTTTTGCAGCTTTTGCCCGCAATTGTGCATTTGGCAACTGTCCGGTTAACTTGAGAGTGTTGCCTTCAACGTCGGCATTTAAGCGGTAAACCGCTAATTCTGGGGTCGATGCTAAAGCTAAAGCGGCATTTGCTTCGAGGCGGCGGTCAATGCTGCGGTGGTACTGATAAATTCCCCAAGGTACTAAGATTAAGCTCAGGGCTGTTAAACTGATAGCCGCTAGGGCGATCGGGGGTTTTGTTGATTTTTCTTTGTGAAGCGGGTCGAATAAATTTTTTAGGAACGGGTGCAGCGACTCCGGTATAGTACCGGGATCGCCGTTAAACTCGTGGATTTCTTGAGCGTAATTAAGGATAAGATCGCTAACTGTTTGCCGCAGTTTTTTGATAAACAAATGTGGCGGTTCTCCTTTAATCACGACTGCCATGTAGCAGTATCCCGCTACTTCTAGCATAATCTTGGAGTCGCCGTATTCAATTTGATTGAGTTCTGAAGCTTCTCCGGGTTCAACGATGCACTCGTTAACAAAGCTGCGAATCGCTGTGAGCATTCCTGCTACCATTTCTGATTCTAACTGGTAGCTTTCTGAGTTTTGAACTTCGGAAATTATCAAGCCAGATGCTTTGTGAATTAAGAATGCTGCTTGGACGGTAAAGGGTACTGATTCTTGGAGGATTAATTCAGCTTCGGAGACTCGTTGTACTTTGGAGCGAATTTTTCTCTGGAATCCTTCGACGCTGATGGCATTGGACACTTTTTCATTGATTGTCTTGATAGCTTCTGCCATGTATCGGGCAATTGTACTGCCAATTACGGGATAGAGGGCATCCACCATAGAGTCGCGTTCGAGTTTTATTTGGGCTGTAATCGCTTTGCCCATTTCCGGGGCGAGGGCCTGGGCGATCGACTCTTGGTCGAGGCGAATTTGCTCTTTAATTGCCAGACCGATTTCTGGGGCGATCGCCTTAGCAATATCCGCTGGCGAATTCACTATTTGTTGAGCAAGTGCGTCGGGAAGCAGCTCAGCTATTGCCGCACTCATTGCCGACTTGTTTTCGACAGTTTTTGCCCTAATCACTTCGTCAATAATTGGTCCGATAGCCTTGACAACTTCTTCTCTGGAATCGGCAATTTTGCGGCTGAGAATTTCTGCGATCCAAGGCAGCATCAACTCAATCAACTCTTGGGGCTCGTAGATTTGGTGCTCCAATTTTCCTAATTTCTCGTCGATTGTTGCCATCAGGTGGCGCACCCCCGGCAAGTCGTTTTCTGCCAGCAGATTTTTGACTTGCTCGATATCTGATATTTTTGAGCCGAAAATCAGATTTTGCAGCGTTTCCATCGCGCTGTCGGCTTGATTTAAGTCTTGTTTAATTTGGCTTAATATTTCTGTCGGCTGTTCTAGTAAGTTGGGGATTTCTATAGCCGAAGCCATCGCAGCATCTAAATATCCAGTTTCTGGTGGATTTGAGACTGGGGAAACTATGGGGTTATGGGGAATTACCGAGAATTTCGACTCGGTTTCGGGAGGGGAAACATCCTGTAAATGCCGATCGAACCCGTGGGATTTTTGAGCCTGTACTTCCTGTAGAGAATCTTTCATTGTCAAGTCAGACAACTCTGGGAGTGGCTCTGATTTCTCCTCCAAATCCGGCTGGACGATCGCTGAAACATCTATAGTTTTAGCTGATGAATAGTCTTTTTCCAGTTCTGAAGAGTTGAGTTTGTGAGTAGCGAACAGCAAATTTTTGAACTCGTCTGCAACAGCCAGGGAATCGCCAGACTCCGGTTTGCGATCGCCAGTTTCGGGCAGACTCGCTGCAACTTCCTCTTGCTTTTCTGAAGAAATACCTAACAAATCCATCAACCCGCCGAGAGCCCCAGCTCGATTGTTTTCGCTGCTGCTGTCACCTTCTGGCTCTGCATTTTGCTGGTTTGAACCAGCAATAATTTTGAGATCGACTAACAGATTCAGCAAGGGTTCTAGCTGGGTTGCTGCATCGGCAGCGGACTCGTCAGGTTTAGAAACAAAACCCTCTAACTCATCTTCGTCAGCCGGATTTTCTTTCGGTAAAGCCATGCGTTATTATCCGTGATGGTGGCGCTCCGGCAACAGAAATTCGGTATTTAACTTATTATCAGCAACGCCTTTAAGTTCGGGGACAAATTCTGTTCCTTTGAGCCTCATGCCGAGTTCAAACAGAATTTCTGCCATGTCGTCTCGGGAAACTTTAACATCTCTGAGCATGGAAAAGCGGCGATCTAGTTCTTCAAAAACCTGTGTTTTCAAAGTGCGGGTTTCTTCAAATAGTCGCTCTCTGGTTTGGGAGAGTTCGTCGCGAAGCGAACTGGTTTGATTGTCCATCGCCTCGTCCAGGGCTTCCATGCTGCTGGAGAATTTGCGGTTAACGCGATCGACTTGCTGACGGATGTCTGCGCTTTCTTCTTGGGTGTTTGAGGTGAGCGATTTAACTTTCTTTTCTAACGAATCAACTGCCGCCTTCATTTCGGCAGACAGAACTGTTTTTACTTGTTCGATGCGAACTTGCATATCTTGCTGCATCATCGACAAGTCTGAATCTATTTTATCGAAGCGATTGTCGTATTCTCTAAGCTGCGCTCCAAAAATTATATCGCGAATCTGGTCGATATTTCCCAGCCGTTCGCGCATTTCTTCTTTAGTTATTTCTGCCATGCTTGTACCTGGAATCTCCAGAGATTGTGAGTTTAAGAAGTGTGCTAGTGATTTACGACAGTTGTTAGTGGCACTAGCTTTTTTGAGTGGGCGGGCTTTTATTGTTTGAACTCTCACCCCTGCGTCGGGGATGGAATTTTTGAGAATATTGACTCTAAATATCCTGAGATTCAAATTATTGAGCCAGTTTTTGTCACCACAAATGAATGGCGGTTTGCTATCCTTGCCTTGCAGCAAGCTCACAGAAGCGTAGACTGCTATAAAGCGGGGTAGGTTTTAAAGTCTTGACTGACATCTTCAATCATATCGCATCTTGACAGTGCCTCATACCACAGGGCTTAAACCCCGGCAAAAAGCTGCGGCCGCGATCGCACAGGTCTTATGTATAAGATATAACTCAAAAGCTGCACCGATCGATCGCCGATCGGCTCCGAGGGAAGTTTCTTTTCAGCAAAAAGCATTTATGCAGTCGAACTCTGCCCTCTCTCCCTCTCGAACCCTCTCCTCTTGCGATCGCCCTATAACAATTCATAGGGCCCGATCGACAGCGACCAGACCCAATAATAGGAGAGCTTTGTTTTTTTTAACAAACGAGATGTGTTTCCGATTGAGAACTGTTACTTACTAGGGTTTACAACTTGTGCAGCTTTACTTTTAATTTGCAACTACAACTAAGTCTGACTCGACTGCGGTTTGGCTTGACTGCTCGATCGGCAGTTCGCCACTATTCCAAGTTGTGTTCGGTTAATTTCTGCTGCGCCTGGGAATCTAGACCGGAGACACCATGCCTATATCCTCGAACTTTCTTTCTAAATATAGCGACCTCCTTTCTCTTTCTGTCCGGGTGTCTATTATTAAGTTAGCACGAGCTTTCCGAGCAGTAAAGCACTATTTGCAAAACTTGATAGGTCTTTACATTACTAAGTATAATGATATAAATATCCACATAGATGTAAGTTCTATTGCTGCTACATCTTTACATACTTAACTGTTTTTGTCATGTCTATTTCTCCTAAGTTTCTCAGTGGCAGCCAAATCCGCCAAACATTCCTCGACTTTTATGCTCAGCGGGGACATAAAATCTTGCCGAGTGCTTCTTTGGTGCCCGAAGATCCGACTGTGTTGCTGACGATCGCCGGAATGCTACAATTCAAGCCGATATTTCTCGGACAGCGCGCCGCCGAATCACCGCGCGCCACCACTTCTCAAAAGTGCATCCGCACCAACGACATCGAAAACGTCGGCCGCACCGCCCGCCACCACACATTTTTTGAAATGTTGGGTAACTTCAGTTTCGGGGATTATTTCAAGAAACAGGCGATCGCCTGGGCGTGGGAACTTTCCACGGAAGTTTTCGGTTTACCAGCATCCAATTTAGTTGTTAGCGTTTTCCGAGAAGATGACGAAGCTTTTGCGATTTGGCGCGATGAAATTGGCATTCCGGGCGATCGCATTCAGCGCATGGGAGAAGATGACAATTTCTGGCAATCCGGCCCGACAGGCCCCTGCGGCCCGTGTTCGGAGATTTACTACGATTTCCACCCGGAAAGAGGCGACAATATTGACCTCGAAGATGATAGCAGGTTTATTGAATTCTACAACCTGGTTTTCATGCAGTACAATAAGGATGCAGAGGGCAATTTAACACCGCTGCAAAATCAAAATATTGATACTGGCATGGGACTGGAACGGATGGCGCAAATCCTCCAGAAAGTCCCCAATAATTACGAAACAGATTTGATTTTTCCCATCATTCAATCGGCGGCGGAAATTGCCGGGATTGATTACCACAATAGCGATGAAAAAGTCAAGGTTTCGCTGAAAGTAATTGGCGACCACATTCGGGCTGTGGTGCACATGATTGCGGACGAAATTCGCGCGTCGAATGTGGGTCGGGGTTACATTTTGCGCCGGTTGATTCGCCGGGTGGTGCGCCACGGGCGGCTGATTGGAATTGAGGGCGAATTTACGGTGCGGGTGGCTGAAAGTGCGATCGCCCTTTCGGAAGCAGCTTATCCGAACGTGCGGCAGCGGGAAGCTCAAATTAAGGCGGAATTGGCAAGGGAAGAGGCGCAGTTTCTCAAGACTTTGGAACGCGGAGAGAAGCTGCTGGAGGAAATTGTCGATCGCACAAAACAGCAAACCAACCAACAAATCAGCGGTAAAGATGCTTTCACTCTTTACGATACCTACGGTTTCCCTTTAGAACTGACTCAAGAAATTGCTGAGGAACAGGGAATTACTGTGGATTTGGACGGCTTTGAATTGGCGATGAAGGAACAGCAAACTCGCGCTAAAGATGCTCGACAAACTATCGATTTAACCGTGCAGGGTTCTTTGGATAAGTTGGCTGAAACTATCCAAGGAACTGAGTTTGTCGGTTATGCTGAATTGTCGAGTTTAGCTGAGGTGGAAGTTATCTTGGTTGACGGCAAATCGGTGGAGGAAGCAGCCGCAGGTACTGAGGTACAAGTTGTTTTGAACCAAACGCCGTTTTATGCTGAATCCGGCGGACAAATTGGGGATAAAGGCTATTTGAATGGCAGCATTCAGGTAGAGAATGGAGAGGCTTTGTTGGTAAGAGTTGATGATGTGAAGAAGGAATCGGATTTCTTCGTGCATTTCGGCTTTGTGGAACGGGGAACCCTGAGAGTTGGCGATAGTATTACTGCGAAAATTGACAATAGCGGTCGCCGCCGAATTCAGGCTAACCACACAGCAACTCACTTATTACAATCAGCTTTGCGAAAAATTGTGGACGATTCAATTTCGCAAGCTGGTTCGCTGGTATCGTCTGAGAGATTGCGGTTTGATTTCAATTCTCCGCGCGCTGTGACAGCAGAAGAGTTGCAGAAAATTGAGGATTTAGTTAATAGTTGGATTGCTGAGGCGCACGCTGCTGAGGTTGCAGAAATGCCGATCGCCCAAGCGAGGGAAAAAGGCGCGACTGCGATGTTTGGCGAGAAGTACGGCGACGTGGTGCGGGTGATCGATTTTCCCGGCGTTTCGATGGAATTGTGCGGGGGGACTCACGTCAGCAATACGGCAGAAATCGGGCTGTTTAAGATTGTTTCGGAAGCGGGGGTAGCGGCGGGAACTCGCAGGATTGAAGCGGTTTCGGGTCAAGCTGTTTTGGACTATTTGAACGTGCGGGATAAGGTGGTGCGCGATTTGGGCGATCGATTTAAGGCGAAGCCTGAAGAATTGCCGAACCGGATTACTAATTTGCAGAATGAGTTGAAGGATACTCAGAAACATTTGGCTGCTTTAAAGTCGGAATTGGCGATCGCAAAATCCGACCAGTTGTTGAGTGCGGCTGAGGATCTCGGCGAATTCAAAATCATTGTAGCTCAATTGGGGGATGTGGATACAGAAGCGCTGAAAACTGCGGCGGAAAGATTGCAGCAAAAGTTAGGAAATGCTGCGGTTGTTTTGGCATCAATTCCTGAACCGGACAAGGTAAGTTTGGTGGCAGCTTTTAGTCCTGAAGTTAATAAGAAAGGATTGCAAGCTGGCAAGTTTATCGGAGGAATTGCTCAAATTTGCGGCGGAAAAGGTGGCGGGCGGCCGAATTTGGCGCAAGCTGGGGGACGCGAGGCAAGTAAGTTGCAGGAAGCGTTGGAAAGTGCTCGCAATTTGTTGCTTGAAGGGTTGGGTTAATCTGGGTTTTGTCTGGGAGACTAAAACTCTTTTTATCTCTCGTTTATAGCGGAGGCTAGATCCCCCTAAATCCCCCTTAAGAAGGGGGACTTTGATCGGAATCTTGTCCCCCCCTTCTTTAAGGGGGGCTAGGGGGGATCGGGGCCTAATCGTCAGTTCGATCGCTTCCGTCTGCCTGAATCTCCGCAGGCTGCTACCGGATATTTTGGCCCTTACATCTGCGTTTATCCGCGTCCATCCGCCAACATCTGCGGTTCAAAACTCCCTTGAATTCCCCCCGCAAAAAATGTAAAATCATACAAACATGGGTAGCAAAAATGAACGAAGAACGCCACCAAGCCTATCTCACCCTGATTGAATCTCTCCTCACCTGTCCCAGCGACGAACAAACCGCCATCCTGCAAGCCCATCTCGAATTATTAGACGATGATTTTGCCCGATATCTGCGAGAGGGGGCAACTCAAACTCTGGAAAAGTTGGAGGTACACCCACCATACTATCTTGCTAATATTTTTTTATGTTTAGAAATAAGCTTTTCAAGTCTTCAGCAAGGCAGTCGGGCAAGCAACATAGAGATTGCGATTGCTTGTTTGGATATAGGATTAACTATTTTTACTCGCGAAGCTTACTCAGAAGATTGGGCAAGGTTTCAAAAGAGTCTGGGATGGAATTACTTATACAGAATCAAGGGAGAACGGAGTGAGAATATCGAAAGGGCGATCGCATTTTATGAAGCAGCTTTACAAGTTTACACCCCCGATGCTTTTCCCCAAGATTGGGCGATGACTCAAAATAATTTGGCATATGCTTACGATAGCAGAATCAAGGGAGAACGGAGTGAAAATATCGAAAGGGCGATCGCATTTTATGAAGCAGCTTTACAAGTTTACACCCCCGATGCTTTCCCCCAAGATTGGGCGATGACTCAATATAATTTGGCAAATGCTTACGATAGCAGAATCAAGGAAGAACGAAGTGAGAATATCGAAAGGGCGATCGCATTTTATGAAGCAGCTTTACAAGTTCGCACCCGCGATGCTTTTCCCCAACAATGGGCGATGACTCAACATAATTTGGCAGATGTTTACCGTGGCAGAATCAAGGGAGAACGGAGTGAGAATATCGAAAGGGCGATCGCATTTTATGAAGCTAATTTAGAACTTGGCACCCGCGATGCTTTTCCCCAACAATGGGCGATGACTCAACATAATTTGGCACTTGCTTACTATAGCAGAATCAAGGGAGAACGGAGTGAGAATATCGAAAGGGCGATCGCATTTTATGAAGCAGCTTTACAAGTTCGCACCCGCGATGCTTTTCCCCAACAATGGGCTCACACTCAAAATAATTTGGCAAATGCTTACCGTGGCAGAATCAAAGGAGAACGGGGTGAGAATATCGAAAGGGCGATCGCATTTTTTGAAGCAGCTAGTGAAGTTTATACCCGCCCTGCTTTCCCGGAACATTGGGCGATGACTCACAATAATTTGGCACTGACTTACAGCGACAGAATCAAAGGAGAACGGGGTGAGAATATCGAAAAGGCGATTGCATTTTTTGAAGCAGCTAGTGAAGTTTACACCCGCGATGCTTTCCCGCAACATTGGGCGATGACTCAAAATAATTTGGCAAATGCTTACAGTGACAGAATCAAAGGAGAACCGGGTGAGAATATCGAAAAGGCGATCGCACTTTATGAAGCAGCTTTAGAAGTTCGTACCCGCGATGCTTTCCCGGAAGATTGGGCTAATACTCAAAATAATTTGGCTGCTGCTTACAGTAACAGAATCAAAGGAGAACGGGGTGAGAATATCGAAAAGGCGATTGCATTTTTTGAAGCAGCTAGTGAAGTTTACACC
>NZ_JAUBPO010000058.1:47787-48898 GCF_036700785.1 Microcoleus sp. S28C3
GCGATGCTTTCCCGCAACATTGGGCGATGACTCAAAATAATTTGGCAAATGCTTACAGTGACAGAATCAAAGGAGAATGGGGTGAGAATATCGAAAGGGCGATCCAACTTTTTAAAGCTGCTTTACAAGTTCGCACTCCCACCGCTTTGCCAATTGACTGTCTGCAAACAGGCAGAAATTTAGGTGATTTAGGATTTGCAGGAAGTTTGTGGAAAACAGCCATATTCGGCTACGAAAAAGCCATCGAAGCAGTCGAACAAAGCCGCGAGTGGATCACATCCGACAACCGCAAACGAGAAATCATCGAAGAAAATCTCGATGTCTACGAAAAAATGATGCAATCCTGCATCAATCACCAAGAATATGACAAAGCCCTGCAAACAATCGAACGCAGCAAATCCCGCTACCTAGTCGAACTCTTTACCAACAGCGAAATCTACCCCAAAACAGCCACCGACACCGAGAAACAGCAACTCCAAAACCTGCGCCGCCAAATCGTCGCCTCCCAACAATTCCTAGAAACAGAAACCCCATCTCCTCCCCCTCTTTCTCCCCCCCTTACCAAGGGGGGGCCGGGGGGGGTTCCCGAAGACTCTCCCTCACAACGCACAACCCAAACCCGCAGCCTCAGCCCCGACTATTTCCAACAACAAAAAGCCAAATTAGAAACAACATCACAGCAACTAGCACAACTGCTAGAACAGATAAAACAGCGAGAACCAGAATTCACCCTAACTCAAAAAGTCGAACCCATCGACATCACCAAATTCCAACAAACCTTAGACACCGAAACAGCAATCATAGAATGGTACATCGGCAATAACTCCAACTCCGACGATAGCTGGGGCGGATCGGCTTTCATCATCACCCGCGACAGCATAAAACCAGTCACCTATACCACAACCGAAATAGCCGAATTAGAAACCTGGAAAAACAACTATCTCGACGAATACCGCAACAAAAAGACCAACAAAACCTGGCAAAACACCCTATCCCAAAAACTCCAAAAACTCTCAGAAATTCTGCGACTCAACCAGGGTAAGAGCATCTCAATCAGTCTTGACAAAAGGATTTGAGAAGAAGCATCATGTATTCATCATTCATTGCAGCC